>LGEU01000008.1 GCA_001507955.1 Methanobacteriaceae archaeon 41_258
ATTAACTCGTTCTCACTATATTACCCTTCGAGGATCACAGCAGATCACCTTTGAGTCGTGTGATTAATACCTTAATGATCCTCCATTATTATATGATTTTTACAGAGTCAAATTTTAATCAAAAGATTTGAAAAGGTGGTTGACAATGCTTAGTCGAGTCTTCGAGCACCTTTGAAGCCTACTAATCTTGGGAGGGCTGGCATGATTAAAATATGTTTCACGGGACCTACTGATAAATATAATAGGGGAACAGAGGCATTAATTGTAAGTCGTGTTAAGTTATTGGATTTTCTTTTGAAATCCCCTTTATTTTTTGTTCCATATAATTTACCTAAATATATACCAAATATCAATTCCAGAATGAAACCATTCAAAAGGATAGGTTTTATAACTCCTTCATTTTTATCTTTAAAGACGCTTTTTATCATAATTTCAGTTTTAATATGGAGAATCGTATCAAAATTTAGGAGAGTTGATTCTCTTTTATCATGGAGTGAAGGTTTAAAGGCATTTTATGATTCAGATATTGTGATTACAACTGGTGGTGATGTTTTATCGGAAGATTATGGGATCTTTAATTTTCTAACTGAATTTTGTGGATTAAGTATAGCTATTCTGCTTAAAAAGCCGGTTTTCGTTTATGCGGAATCAATAGGTCCTTTTAAGAATAATATCACGCGTTTTATTGCGAGAACGGTCCTTAATAAGACTCATGTTATAACAACTAGAGATGAAATATCATTTAATTATCTTAAAAAAATTGGGGTTGAAAAACCTTCAATTTATTTCACAGCAGATTCAGCATTTTTATTGGATAAAAAAGAAGTTAATAATCCTTTATTAAATAATTTTTTAAGTAGAGGGAAAATAATCGGCTTTTCACTTAGTAATGCAATTTCAGAATGGGCTGATGGAAATTACAATGAATATGTAAATGTAATTGCAAAAATTATCGACATCATTATAGAAAGTTATGATGTGAATGTTTTATTGATAGCCCATGTAACAGGGAGCGGCTTGAACGATGATAGGATTATAAACAAAAATGTTTTAAAGAAAGTTAAAAATAAGAAGAGAATTTTCAATTTAAAAGGGGATTATAACTCAGAAGAACTCAAGTATATAATATCGCATTGTGAGCTTTTTATTGGAGCTCGTATGCATGCTAATATAGCTGCATTATCGAATTGCATACCAACAGTTGCAATATCATACAGTATAAAAACTCCAGGACTTATGAAACTTTGTGGTCTTGAAGATTATTATATTGAATTCACGGATCTTAATGAGCATACATTATTATCTAAGATTTCAGATGCATGGGAAAATAGAGAGAAAATAAAGGCACACCTTAAGAATGTAATCCCTAAAGTTAAAAAAAAGGCGTTGAAAAATGGTGAACTAGTAAAAGAACTCTGCGAATCGCTGAGAATCTCATAAATCCCTTTTTTAGAACGTGTATAACAATTTCAATAATTAAGTCGTAAAGAGGTAGTATTTTTCACATAATAAATAGCTCTAAAGACAATGTTAAAGTATTAAATATCTTTAGGTATTAGAGTAATATTTTTTGCTTATGGGACATTCCCTGTATATCTTTCAGCACCAGGATCACTCTAAAATCGAAGTCAAAACACTCTATTGATTTTATCTCCAAGAGCCTTTTTGTGGTGAATTACTCAGTATAGTGTGTAAAACATATAATTGAATAGAAAATGCCAAATGGTGATGGTGATCACCTTCAGGAGAGCATATTAGATCGAGTATCATAACATCGATGAATCTTTTATATGCCCTTTTATTGGACAAGTTTCTTGTATTACTTTCAGAAAGTTTAGGTCCATAAAAACCCTATAGTTAAGAGATTATTGGATTATTTCCTTGAAAGGTCCGATCTAATCCTTTTAAGGGATAAATCATATCTATTTTCAAGAAAATATTGAACTGAAGAATTAAAATTTATAATAGGCAACTGCAATCTTTTTATAGGTGCCAGGATGCATGCCACCATAGCTTCTACTTCAATGTTTGTCCCAACTGTCGGGATAGCATACAGTCATAAAATGCATGGAATAATCGGTGAAATGCTCGGCCTTGAAGATTATATAATCGATCTGGAAGATCTAAACCATGAAATATTAATCGAAAAGGTGATGGAGGCATGGAAGAACAGGGAGAGAATAGTTGAACATCTTAAAAAGACAATCCCGAGAGTGAAAGAAAGAGCCTTAAAAAATGGCGAAGCTTTAAAAGAGGTGATTCACTTTCCTAGAAAATCCCTTTCTAGCTTTTAAGGATACGATAATGTAGAGAAACACATATTATTAGTTACCAGGGGATTGGCTTCTGTTTTTTCCTCGAGCTAAATGAGGAAGTCATTCAGAAAAGTAATTAACTTTCAGATTTTCCCCACAAGTATCCTACCAACATGTGAGAATTTTCAGCATCCTTATTGATAGTAAGATTAGGCTCTGTTTTTGACTTTGAAGCCTGATTTTTCAAGTTTTTCTTTGAGATTCTTGTAACCATAATGATAGTCCATTATTATCTCCTGGAAAGCTTTCAGAGTCTTTTTTGGCGTTTTAAGTATGCTGTATTCGCAGCCTTCACAATCCATTTTCAGACAAGCGTTTTTTAAATTGAATCTTTCCACTATTTCTTTTAAAGTCGTTAATTTTATGGGTTTGCCCTCTGCAGAGGATTTCAAATCGGAACTAGGTGGGTTCTCATATTTTTCATTTAATTTTGTTTCACCTAGTTTTTTGGCAAGAGCTTCATTAAATGGTACGATCTTCCCTTCTAAACCATTGCCTTTGATGACTTTTAATAATAATTTATATGATGAGGGATATGGTTCGAAAGCATATACTTTTTTGGCTCCCTTTAAAATGAAATAGACAGAGGAATCTCCTACGTATGCTCCTATATCTACCACAACTTTTCCACTTACGTCCATTCTACTATATATGTCATCTACAAATGTTTCCTTTAATGTACCAACAATAGTAAGACATTTCTTCCTTGAATCAGCATAGAACTTAAGATTTCTACCTTTATAATAAAATTTTATTAAACTATTTTTCTATTTTCACTATTCCCCCTTCAAATTCCCCCGTGAAACCATTTAATAAACCAATCTTAAATAATAAGGCCCCAAGCCAATTCTTATAATTTTTTCTAAGTTGTGTGAAATTTTCTATGTAATTCTTGATACGATTTGAAAACATGATGTAATTTATCTGCCTTCTATTAATAAAATTTATTGAAAAGGGTCTGTCAAGAAGTTGAGGGTTTGATGTTCAAAAAGCTTTATCTGATTTAATGTTCGGGGTTTATGTGTGGATTTTACACCCTTTATTTGTTTTATGCTCTGGGGAAAACTTTTCCGGGTGTTCTCCTAGTGGGTTTGGCTCAATATTCTCATCAAATCAGGCTAGGAATGTCTTAGAGTATGGAAGGATCCTAACGTTATTGCCCCACTATAACCTTCGAATAGCTTTTTATGTCTTATAGTATCTTGTTTAGTTTGGCTTCTGGCTCCTTTGTAGGTTTTTGAATTGAATATCGAATTAATTCGAATTTTTCTCTTCTTATATTGTCTATCTGGTCTCTAGGCAAGTTTTTTTGACATGGTTTTCTGTGAAGCCTTTTAATGCGTGGAAGAGGCACCATTGGTGTTTGAAGCCCAGATGATTCTATTATTGGCTCATCAGGGCCCGTTGTTATGGCTATCTTTTTAATAGGGTGTTTCTTTCCAGGGAAAGTCCCTTCTTACAGTGATTTTCTTCGGGGTATAATTTCGTCGGCCACGATAATATCCCTTCTAACATACATTTGTCTTTGATCTTGGATCTCCTATCAAAGATGTAATATTCAGAATAAGACTCCCCAAAATCCTATCCAGACCTTTTAGGGATTCTCAGTCTTCGAAATGGTCTGTCTGGATTTTAATACCCCTTATAGGTGATTCTACGAAACCAAAAAATGGAGCCGCTAATTCAAAGGGCACTTCTCACCTGAACCCATAAGTAAACTGTTATCCTCCCATGATATATCAGCTTTTAAATCTTTTATCGCATCTGGTGCATCTATATGCTTGGGATCTCAGCGTCCACAACCCCCATAGGATAAGTTTCCTTCCGCATATAACCATCTCTAATCACATTTTTTATTTGAAGCCGCGGATTCATCCTGTATACGCAAAACATCCAATTTAGACCATTCTTTTGGCGTCCTAGATGATTTGACAAGCTTTTTGAATGATTAGCCCGACTTTCAATGTACTCTGAAAAAGACAAGGATAGGAAAGCTTATAAGTCCGATCCAGCAAAACAACATTTGGAACAAGTGTTTTCTTTGTCATGTTAAACACTCTGCTCCACCCCACATAGACTTTAAGGTTCCATTCTTTCAGTAGTACTTTTTATAGGTGTGAGAACAGGTCATGGTGGATAAATTAAAAACCCACAAGTTTTTGACAGTGCCAAAGGTTAATGAAAAAACAAAATTTAGTTCTATATTTAAATCTTACGTTAGAAAATTAGTATTATCAATTGTTGGTGTGTGGTGACAATGACTTTGACACCCGTTGACGCAATCATTTAAACCCATCTCAAAAAAGCGAATCATAGCTTGTAGTATGTGACTTTTTTTGTTCTTTTTTGCTACTTCAACCTCAGCCCAAGGTGTAAAACAAAAAATTGAGTCTTTATGTTGCTTTTTGTTTTTGTGTCATTTGAGATTTAACTTATAAAATTTTTTTCACCACCAAGATTTTACTTTTTATTTCACTTTTACCTCCATATGCCCTAAAAGCGCTTGGCCGAAGTTTCACAGCAAAAAATTTTATTTACCTATATTATGAACCAAACAACCTGATTTACTCGCTAAAAGTAAACACTTGAAAGTCCCCATAAATAGATCTGCCTTACTTGTCCAAATTTTGGAAAAACTTGAAAATTGGCCATAAATACTTTTTCGTTGAAAGCTCAGTTTTAATATAACGAACCAGACTCCATACGTACATTCCAGTCGAAATTCTCTTTTCTTTGGAACTTGAAACTCCATAAGAAGGCACTTTATTTCCAAATAATTTTAAAATGCCTGTATTAGGCTTTAAAAAATCTCTTTTGAACTTCTCCATCTCCTGTAATCTCTTGAGTCCATTTTTGCCTTCCACGCGTAGCATTTTCATTTCACTTCCATTTAATCTTTTTATCATTCTATCAGCAAATTCACTTCTCGTTATTATTAACGAATGATTTTTTAGATTATACTGTAAATAAGGAAACCAACCGCTACCAATAGATATATCTGCTAATTCACATGTTTGATCGCGACATGCCATACACCTTTTGCTGCTACAAAAAATCAAATGATTAAAAACTAAATTCCAAAATTTAACATGGCTAACCTTTTTTGTACTTCCATTCATGCACTTGATTATCATATAACCAGGTGGAAAGTCTCCGGTTCGATATACCATTTCCTTAACTTCTTCTTCTGCTATTCCAAGTTTATATAATAAGTACTGGGTTGCCAAAAAAGTTATTCCATAAGAACAAAATAAGCCAATATGCAAAACAATTTTTTCTTTAAGTTCCTTTTTGAGCCTTTCGGCCTTTCTAAGACCATGAATATGGCATGGTAAACCGACCACTGCAAATTTTTTAAAATTAGAATTCAAAATTTCATTTAAAGCGACATTAGCTGGGACTGGGCAATACTTAGATCCTATAGCATCAATTAACTCATCTTTAGTCGTCGCTATAAACGCTTCGGGCTTTAAAGGATCATTTTTACTCATTCTAGTAACCAAGGCACCGTCAATTATCTTTCCATCTAACAAACTGAGCAATAACTGAAGTACAACTCCCCCAGAAGATGATTCAGATCTCAACTTTTCATTTAACGAGTGGCCAACATAAATATTTTTATAAGTTCCCAAAATGATGTCCTTTGGTTTTTCTTGAAATACAAATTCATTAAGTTCTTCAAAATTAACTGCTATTCCCGGGCAAACTTTAATACAGATCATGCATTCATTGCATTCCCCTTTGATAATTGGCACATAAGTTCCCTTTTTTTGGTCGATCTCCATTTTTATAATATTTTGAGGGCATAGGCCTGCGCAGGTCCCGCAACCAGTGCACAGATCCTTCACTTCAGTGATGTTTTTCATGCTTCTTTCCCCAACAAGTTATTCAATAATAGCCTGTCATCATCTCCAAAGGTTTTCAACAGGAAGAGGAATAAGAAATAAATGATTGTGGCAAGACCAATAATGATAAATGTGTTCAGGTTTTTTATTGGATATATTGTTATGGCCATTATGATTGATGCTATTAAGGGTTTTGTGAATGTTCGATTCACATTTATGGTCTTATAATAGCGTCCTATATAAAATAGGAATAGACAGTATAGTAGGAGTTCTGATAGTACTGTGGCTATGCTTGCGCCTATGTAGCTGTAATATGGTATTAGTATAAGGTTTAGGATGATGTTGAAGGCTGCGCTTATTCCTACGCTGAACATTCTGTAGCCTTGTCTGTTTATGGAGCTTAAGAGTGTTCCTGTGATAGTGCTGACGAGCCGAATGGGTATGAAGAGTGCCAAGATTTGGAATGCTATTATGGCGCCGGTATATCCTCCAGCATAAAGTATTAGTATGAATTTGTCTGCGAGTATGAAACATCCAATGGCAATGGGAAGGCCAAAGATTGCAAGATACTTAGATGAAACAATTGTAAGTTTTCCTAGGGATTCTTTATTTTCTTTATAGTATTTTGACATTACAGGGTAGATTGCGGCTGACACTATCCCCGCGACAATCATACTCAGACTTAGAAGGGGATTATAGGCTGCATTGTAGATTCCAACGGCGACATCACCTTTTAAAAAACCTAGGAGTATAGTGTCTATTTTGAAGAAAAACACTGCAAATAGTGCGTTCAAACCAAATGGTAATCCCATCATTAAAAGTTTTTTCTGCAGTTTCCAATCAATCTTAAAGAGGGGTTTTATTAACTTTTTGAAGGTTATGGTTGCTGCGAGGATCATATCTATGATGCCTGCCAGGATATAAATGTATGCGACTGCTATCACACCGTAGCCCATGAATAGGACCGTTAAAGTAAAAGTTGCGATTATTACACGTTCTATGATCTGGAATAGTGCGACATATTCCATTTTCTCCCAAGCCTGGAAGAGTGAAAGGTAAGTGCTTGAGAGTGTGAATAAGATATTGTAAATTCCGAAAAGATAGAGTAGAATGGATAATGTCTTAGGGAATCTAAGAGTCCATGTTATCAGAATGATACCTATGAATGTTAAAATTGAAAGCAGAATCTTTAATAGGATGGCATTGTTCACATAATATTCTGATAATTGTTTTTTTCTAGCTATCTCTCTTATGAGTAATTGGCTAATGCCGAGGTCGGCGAATATCGCGAAAAGGTTTGTAAATGAAAATGCAAAATTATATTTTCCAAAATCGGCTTCTCCAAGGAACCTTGCAAGGTATATGAAAAGCACGAAGGATATTAGCGCGGTTAATACTTGCGCTGCTCCCATCACTCCCATATTCTTTACTATTCTCTGAATTTGATTCATTATAATCACTGACAAGCTAGGTGCAGATAATTTTCCTCTTCTTTTTTAGAGACCAATTTCTAAAGTTGAGAGATTGGATCCAGGGAAATATGATTATAGCAGCTAATATTATACTTATAAGTCTGGATTGAGCTTTTTCATCCATTTACCACCTAAAAAAGTCTCACCCTCAACCCTCGTAATTTTTTCCCTGGTCTTCGGATACCTTTTATTTAGGGGATTTCCGAGAAACTGCCAGCTTTAAATTTTTGAGGTGTCCTTGTATGCTGTGGTTGCTGCGATGGCACCCTCAGCGCATGCTGTAACCCACTGATTTAACCCGCCTGTTATGTCCCCAGCGGCATAAACTCTTTCTATATTGGTTCTTTGTTGCTTGTCAGTTATTATGTAACCTGCCTTGTCTGTTTTGACTCCTAGGTCTTGGGCGAGTTTGTTTAGTGGTTCTTCTCCTATTGCTATGAATATACCATCAGTTTTTATCGTGATGGTTTGGCCCTTTTTGTTTTCTATTATGGCCCCCTGAACTGCATTGTTGCCTTTGATTTCTTTTAGGGTGCTGTTCCATATTATGGGGATTTTTAGTTTTTTTGTCTGGTCTTGTAGGTATTTTTGGGCCCTTAATTGATCCCTTCTGTGTATTATTGTGGGTTTGGATCCTATTTTGTGTAGGAATATTGCTTCTTGTAGTGCGCTGTTCCCTCCTCCGACAACTAGGACTTTTTTGTCTTTGTATAGTGGTCCGTCGCATGTTGCACAGTATGATACTCCTCTTCCTAGGAATTTTTCTTCGCCGGGGATTCCCAGTCTTTTGTGTCGTGTTCCGGTGGCTAGGATTATTGTTTTGGTCTTGTAGGTGTCTTTTTTAGTCCCTACCTCGAATCCTTCACGTGTTTTTTCGATTTTTGTAACCTCTTCCAGTTCTTTGAGTTGCGCGTGCTCTGTTGCCTGCTTTTTTATCTTTTGTATGAGTTCTTGACCTTCTATTCTTTCGTATCCTGGGTAGTTTTCCATTAACGGCACTTCTAGTCCTTTTCCCCCGGCTATTCCCTTTTCGAGTATGAGTGTTTTGCTTCCTTGTCTTCCGGCATATATGGCGGCTGTTAGGCCTGCTGGTCCAGCCCCTATTATTATTATGTCATACATTGTTCGGCCCCGAAAATTTTATAAGTATTCTTTGGTAATATTATTTATTGCTCCGATAGTGTAGTCCGGCCAATCATCTCGGCCTCTCGAGCCGAGGACCCGGGTTCAAATCCCGGTCGGAGCATTCTCTTCAGCGGCGTTGGTCCAGCCTGGTTAAGACACTGGCCCCCCAAGCCAGCGACCCGGGTTCAAATCCCGGACGCCGCATCATAGTATTGCGAGTTCCCCTGCTGATGTTATTTCAAGTTTTTCAGGGTCTATGAATCCCATGTTCCTAAGTTCTCTTATGTGGTTGTATGTCATGCCCCGGCTTATCCCAAGCTTTAGAGCCAGGTTTTTAACGGAAGTTTCTCCTCTTTTAAGCTCCTCTAGTACTTTCTTTTTTGTTTTGGATATCCCGAAGCTTAGTATTGGGAGGTCTATTATTTCGCCTTCTTCTTCTGTTACGTAGGCTATTCTTTGGACGTCGTTGTTTCTGGCATAGCATCCAAATAGGACGCTAAGGGCTTGTGTTTTTCTTCCTCCACTTATGTTGACCACAACTTTTCTCCCTTTTGCTCTTTCCTCATCTATGGTGTCCACCGTGTCCTTGGCTATCTGAACTACATCGTAGAGGCTTGTTTCTTTTATTTTGACTTCTATGAAGTTTCCTAATGTGTCTTCTATGATCTTTTGTACTTGTTCCTTCTCCTTAGGTGGTTCTTCTTCCATTATTAGCACGACTTTTCTTGGTGAAAATTGTGTTATGCAAATCATTACAGGTTCTATGGAATATACTGTGGATATTAATGTTGTTTCCATCAATTATCAACTCCCATTCTCCATTTATCCATTCTTTTTCTGATTTTTTCATGGTTCTTCTCATCATTTAGTGGATGATTATTATATTACTTGCTTGTCCAATTTATAATATTTTTGATCTAAACCTTGGGCGAAGATTATTTCTATAATGGATGATCTAATTTGATGTTGGAGGTGTTCTTGGGGATGGCCACGTTTGAGGTTTGGAAGTCCACTACCGATAATTTATTCCTTGGTAGAGTGAAGGTTTATGTGCCGGATAGGCCAGGATCCCTTGCGAGGATAGCTGGTTACTTTGCAGATCATGATATAAACATATCATATTTTTATTATAATAGATCTGAGCATCCTAATCGCGTTCTTGTTGAGGGAAAGTCCAAAGAGAACGTTTTCCACTCCCTATACAATGATCTTGTCCATGGAGGATCCTTTAAGGAGTTATTTGAGGAAAATCTTCAAATCACAAAACCTGACAATATTCTTAAAGTCTCTGTCTATCTTGAGAACAAACCCGGAACCCTCAAAGATTTTGCGAAGGTTCTTGAAAGGTATGGTGCCAATGTCACTTACATGATCTATAATGAGATGATATCAGAGAACAAGGCTGAAATGGCATTCTATGTCAAAGACCCAGAGCAGATCCAAGAACTCGCCAAGGAATTAAACACACTCGGATATCATTACAATCTTGAATACACCGGGGCCGACGAGGAAAAAACTAATATGATGATCGGTTTGAACCTTATTGAAAGGTTTTTCCTCAAACTCAGAGAGCTCCTAGATGATGAGGAAGTAGCGAAGATAAAAAGACTCGTTAACACTTCCAAGGAGTTATCCAATACCCTCATTGGTTTTAACCGGGAAGCTGGTCGGAACCTTGAAGCCGGCCAAGTCCTTGGGAACATATTGGCCTTCGCAATATCATCTAGGACGCGTAAAGATGATGCATTCTACTATAGAAAGCTGCCCAGCCTACCACTCGGCAACCTACTATTACATGTTTTCAAACCCCCAACAGGCGGCAACATCCACATCCTAGAATATGATAAAGACCTTGTAATGATCGACGGCACCTATGGCATATACTACAACAACATAAAAGAAATGCTAAGAGAGAATGGCCTAGACCCTTCAAGGATAAGTCGGATTTATCTTTCCCATGCTGACGCAGACCATGCCGGCCTCAGCGGATACTTCCATGAAGAATATGGTACAAAAGTTTTCATGCACCCACAAGCCAAGAAGATCATAGAGGAAGAGAATCGTGCAGCAGGCTCAAAAACACCCCTCATGGAACTTAACCATTATTTCACAATCCTTGTAAACCATTTTACAGAGTGCAAGTTCCCCAAGAACTGGCAACCATACAAGACAAAGAAAAGGGGCGAAATCGGAGCATTCCACATAATAGACCATTTCAAGGTTGGTGGCTTAAATTTCAAGGTTCTGGAAAGCCTTGGGGGTCACATACCAGGACAAGTATTTTTCTTATCAGAAGAAGCAAAGGTACTATTCAGTGGCGATTATCTGCTCTATGTGCCAAGCTTGGAGGATGAGGAGAAAAAATTCCTAAACATTCCAAGATTCCTCATGACAAGTACCAATGCAAACTCAATGCTATTCAAAGAAGAAATGCAAGCATTGAAAGAAGTTGCAAAAGCGACTGATAAAAAGGTGAATGGTTTGATCGTGTTACCAGGCCATGGAGATTACTACCCCATAAGACTCCTATAACAGAGGAGCTATTGGGTTTTTTCTTTGAACCAACCAGCCTCTTCCATGGCCTTTAATGCTATTCTAGTGCTCGGATCGTCGCCTCTTGCAACACTTATCCCAACTTTTTCTTTAGTGGCTTCTATTATTTCGCCTATTGTTTTATGTGTGAATCCTGGACATAGGATTATTGAATGAACTCCCCCCTGGGCAAGTTCCTCGCACACCTTTAATGCCTGGCTGTCATCTCTCACTAGGATGCTTGTAAGCTCATATAGGCTTGTTTCAATCTTGCACCTGTCCCTTTCAGGGTCTGCATCAGGTACGTGTGCTATGAATGCTGTCCTAAATTTTTTAGCCGTCATACATATAAGGGTAATATACTAATATAGATATATAATTTTTGTATTGCCTTGGGGGGTTTTATTGTTGATACATTATAGGTTGGACATGCCCGATAGGGTTAAGTGTTCGGTTTGTGGTGGCGAGGCTGTTGAAATTGAAGAAGAATATACAGAAGGGGATTTTATCATGATAACCTATAAGTGTAAAGACTGTGGACATATAGAAAAGAGACAATATGGTAGGCCCACAAGTATAATAGATTAGATCCCCCCATCAAACCATAAGGTGAGAATATTATGAAAACAGAATATAAGAACATCTCCAAGAAGATGAAAGACAAACTAGGACTTGAAAGGTCTCCCGTGGCTGTTAAACTCGTACTCCACGAGGAGGACATGCCAGGGGATGTTGAAAGGATAAGCGAGCCGGCTAGGCACTGCGAAATGGTGATGCGGGCAAGTGAAGGCGAAATGTTCTACGCACTCGCAGAGGACCAGGAATGCAAAGGGGGAGCAGGTGCCATCGGAGCCGCTGAAACACCAGAAACTGTAAAGACCGGAGAATTCTATTATGGCCTGGGCAGATTTTCAAGTCTCCCAGCCGCCAAAAGAACACTAGACCAGATCCCAAAGATAAACCTTAAATTCTATGCTGTAGTATACGCACCACTAGAAAAAGTAGAATTCGACCCTAATGTTATATTAGTGGTCTGTAACCCTGCCCAAGCACTCAAGATAATCCAGGCACTAGTCTACACCAAAGGTGGCAGGGTCAAGGGAGATTTCGCAGGCATACAATCAATCTGTGCAGATGCAGTGGCAGGACCATACACGCGAGGCGAAGCCAACATAACCCTAGCATGCAGCGGCTCAAGACAATACTCCAACATAAGAGATGATGAGCTTGTAATTGGCCTAACAGCCGAAAATATAGACTGTACAGTAGAAGCGCTCGAAGAAATGGCATAACATGGGGAGTGGATCAGCCTTGGTTGAAATAACCGACATATTAGATGAAGCACGTGACCTTGCAGAGAAGATAAAAAAGTACCGCGAAGAGGCTGAGAGTGAGACCATAGCATGTTGGATCTATGATGTCATACTCTCAATGGAAGATCTGGCTAAAATCGTTGAAGAATTACAAGATAGGATAGACTTGCTCGAAGAGGAACTAGAAGGTAAAAAATTCTAGTTCCTCCTAATAATTTTTAGATAATCATCAAAGGTATTCAGGTTAATAAGTTCTATTCCATCTGACGGCCTTATAGCATACAAGATTATACCATCCCCTAGTATGTGCCAGAGCAATGGATTAACGTTACCACTATACAATGGTAAATATTTTAGTAGGAGTTTCCTGGGGGCTGCGAATGGCATCCCAAGACCCCTAGCATTGTCCAAGCAACCGAAAGAACCCCTCCCAAGTATCGACACTCTATCATCCCCCACGGCCCTGATAATCTTCTTGTAGGTCCTAGGAGTGACTGTTGGCTGGTCTCCGGCAACACAAAGACAAAAAAGTCCCCTAGCATTCTTCACACCATTCAATAACGAGCCAGTTAATGGCAGATCATCCTGGTTCTCCACGATCCTAACATCCAAGTCACTGATCACAGGGATTATATCATCCTTCTGGTGTCCAACAACAACGATACACTCATCCACACCAGCACTCAGAACATTAACTATGGTCTTTTCTATCACTGTTCCACCATTTAACTTTAGTAGGAGTTTATGCCTTGGCTTCAACCCCCTTTTTTTCATGTCAGCTTTCATCCTTTTCCCTTTACCTGCTGCTGTTATAATCCCTGATACTTTCATGCCCTTTCACGTTGGGTAATATTTTTTGGTCTTGGATTCAAGCCCTATGCTCTTCACAAGTATTTAAAGTGGATTTTCGCGAAAGCATTTCTCATCTACGTTGGTACTAATCTGAGGACTTTAGCATGTATCAGCATGCTCGGACCTGAACCTTCAGTCCACATGATTATCATTATAGGATACCGCCCATCATTATACACTTTAACATCTGTAACCGGGTCGAAACCATACATGAGCGCGAAATATCCCCAGCTTATACCTGTGGGCGTGGGCAGCCCTGCCTCTGCAATAGCATCTCTGAGAGCTCTTGCCGGTGGACACGTACCATGTGAAGCATAACCTCCAGGAGCCTTGGGGTCCCTTGATGATGTGAACTGGACTGTTTCCTTTCCAGGTGAACTCGTCCCAGGAGGCACTATGGTACCATTCCAAGCCTTTGTGAATTGTCTTGCATTATATTCCCTGTTTATATTACCATACTCTGGGTATGATTCAAGTTGGCTTGTGGCTGTTGCAACTTCCTCTACCTTGTAGTGGTGCATGTAGGCCATGATAGGGGCGCCCTCAGGATATTCCCGCATGTATTTTTTCGTTTTTTCACCAAAGAATCTGCTTATGTCCTCTGGTGGCACTTCTAGTCTGCCATCATTAAAATTGGAAAGTGAAAAGTCTATAGCTATCCGGTCACCTATCTTCGCTTCCTTGTACCATTCTTTAAGTTCTGTTTCATTAATATAATCAGAGGCCACACTATCTATCTCGTTGGGTGATAATGTCCTTATTGTTTTATTCTTCTCCACTATGCTTATACCATCCTCTGTTTTAACGGCATAGGTGTATGGTGTCTTATATGCCCATATGAAATTTGCTGGTGGCTGTACAACTAGCTTATCACCTTTCGTTGTTAGCATCCCAGGACCCTCTAATTTGGAGGCTTTTCCACTAGCATCAACACCCTCTGTAACTTCCTTTATTGGTGTCATCATGGTCCCTGTGAATAGGCCATAGATGACCGCACCTATATCTCCACTTTGCATGTTCTTGACTAGATAATCTGGGTGTATGATTAGGGGTTCTTTCCTTATCTTTGCAGGGTCCGCCACTTGCATCCCAGACACTACTGTGCTCCCTATGGGTATGCTGCTTATCTTTTCAGGATTCTGTTGTGGTATCATGGTGTGGATGTGGTAATCTAGTGGGGTCATCACAGTCACTATCAATACTAGTATAACTATCATAATCCTAGGATCCTTTGAGGATGTTTTTAGCATATTTATAGCCTCCTTCCCCTATTATTAGGATGGTGTCATTTTTTTCTGCATGTTTTAGGGCTTTTTGGATGGCCTCATCCACCTGCTTCTTGCTGGCTCCTAATGTGCCTTGTTTCATTTTTTGTTTGCTAGACTTTATATGTATGATCTTGGCTCTTGTATGATCTGATGCCTTTCTCGCACTATATGATGCTGGTATTATGATGTTGGCGCTTGAGAGTATTCTTGCTATCTCTTTGTCGCCTTCTATTCCACTCTCAGAGGATATGGTATTCACTACTATGATTTTTCCAGGGGTTTCTTCTTTTACAAGTTGCATTATGGCCCTGACACCAGCTGGGTTATGGGCATAGTCTATGATTATCTTGGGCTCTCTTTTTATTATCTCATGCCTTCCAGCAGCGCCTTTAAATGAGCTTATACCCTCTATGATATGCTCGGGGTTGATGCCGAGGGTTAGGCTTGCGGCGGCCGCCGCAAGACTATTATAGACATTGAAAAGTCCGCCTGTTTTGAGTTTTATTGCCTTATCTGCTATGTTTAATCTGAACTTATCCATTTCTACTTTGGTGGCTTTAACGTCCAACTTTGGCCTTCTGTAACCGCATGTACAATAGTAGTCTCCAAGGTGGCCTAGGAACCTATTCTTGTATTTTAGGGGTTTGCCACAATAGGGGCATTCTCTGTCTTCTGGGAATACCTCAAAGTGGGATTTGATTGATTCTATACCATAGAATGTTACTTTGTCCTTGGGGAGGCTTTTGGCGAAACTTGCTACTATAGGGTCATCAGCATTTAATATGATGTGCTGGGCGACGTCTATGATCTCTTTTTTACATTCTATGTATTTTGGGAAATCCTCTGGTGGTAGATGATCTCTTGAAATGTTTGTTATAATAGCTATCTTGACTTTGCTGTCTGTAGCAGCCTTTTTTATTTCACCTGGTCTTCCAAATGTTCCTATTTCAACTACTGCTATGTCACCTTCTAGTCTTGCTTGTAAAGCTGGTATGAATTCTGTGTTTCCTTGGATGTTAAGATAATGTTCAGGGACCTTGTATCCTGCCACTCTTAGTATGTTTTTTAAAATCTGTGTGGTGGTGGTTTTGCCATTGGTTCCTGTGACGCCTACAACTGGCTTTTTAACTTTGCAGGATGCTATGATGTCCTCGACTGTTATGATCTCTTTGCCTTTTATGAGTTGGAGTATCTTCTCATTTTCTAGTAGGCTTGGTGCCACCGCTATCTTATCAGCTCCTCTTATTATATTGGGGCTGTGACCTCCAAGGTCTAGTTTGATGCCCTCTGCTTGAAAGATTTCCCATAGGGGTGTTTTTTTGCGAATGTCTGATATTGTTACAGCAGCCCTCTTTGCTAGTATTCTGGCCATTAGGCTTCCTACTGTCCCGCACCCGCCAAGTACCACTATCCTCTCCATCATCTGTTCCCCTTGTAATCTTCTATAGCCCTCCGAATGTCCATTTTAACATTTTGGTAGGCGTTAACAACCCCAGGACCCATGTGGATTATTATATTTCCTTTTTCAGAGTTTTTCAAGGCTTCTTTAATGGATTTGTAGACGTTTTCTACTATTATGGTTTTTGTGGGGTTCGCCCCCTCTGCAACCTCTTCAGCCGCCTTCCAATCTATTTGCCCTGTTGTTTCATTTTTGGCACTTACAATGAGCAGATCAGCCGCTTTTGCAAGCGTCTTACCTATCTTGAATTTATCCCGCACTGTTAATGTGTCAGGATTGTCAAGGCTTATTATAAGCCCACTATCGAATTCCAAACCCTCAAATAATTTCTCCATGCTCTCTGGGTTGTGAGCAGCGTCCATATAAACTTTAACACCATCAACCACGCCCATGACCTCAAAACGCCCCCTTATACCCTTAAATTCGCCTATGCGCTCCTTCAGATAATCTATGTCAAAACCTAGTATCAATCCTGTTGTAATGGCAGCCAGTGCATTTTCAACATTGAATATTCCTGGAACCTGTAAATTGATCCTCTCCTCATATGGTCCAACATATTCCCGCTTGAAATCCCCACATTCACAGTTTATACTCCCACATCTTTCACATAAGACTGTGGGTATTCTCCCACTTAAAAATGTGAATTCTGAACCCCTAAGACCCTTTAGTTTGATTTCTTCGGCTTTAACATCAACTGATAGGGGCCTTGTCACATATTTTCTACCATGGAATTCAACCAGTCTTTTCCTGCCCAAGCCATAAATGATGCGTGCGTCTATTTCATCTATGAATCCGCCTATTATGGGATCATCTCCATTGAGTATGAGCAAGCCCCTCTCATTGATAAGATCCTTAATGAGAAGGTTACGCCTGATATAATCATCATAATCCTTGAATTCGTCGAGGTGGTCTGGGGTGAGCGTGGTTATGATACCAGCGCATAATTCAAGGCCTTGTGTCATTCTTATGGTACCATGTGGCAGTTCAAAAACTGCGAATTCACCCTCCAGTTTATCCTCCACCAGCAAATCAACCAGGCCTTCAATGACAAGTGAATCTTCTAATGATGAAAATGATATCGTGGCATGCTTCCCCTTTAGGATATGTTTTATCATGTTTGTAGTTGTGGTTTTACCATCTGTGCCAGCCACTCCAACCATTGGAATCTTAATAAGGGAGTTAAGCATGCTGCCAATCATTGAAGGCGTTATATATTCAATATCCTTTTTCTCTATTAGTTTGTATATCACCGAGTCTTTTGGGATGTTAGGTGAGATGAAAATGGCATCTGCCCATTCTATATCCTGAGGATGATGCCCCCCAAAATGGAACCTTATACCACTTTCCTGCATCTTTTT
The DNA here is from genome assembly GCA_001507955.1 of Methanobacteriaceae archaeon 41_258. GTDB lineage: Archaea > Methanobacteriota > Methanobacteria > Methanobacteriales > DSM-23052 > Methanothermobacter_A. The sequence goes on from LGEU01000008.1 coordinate 17,540, forward strand.
TATCCTTTTTTTAGCCTTTAGGGGTAGTTTTTCGAATTCTTTGATTTCTGTGACTAGCACTTCATTGCCAAGGTGGTGTAGTAGTTTTGCAGCGGGTCTGCCAGCATTCCCCGCACCAACCACTAGTATTTTCTTATTCCTCATTGTCCCACCATTTTTTCTATATTTTCTTGGATCTTTATGATCCTTTCTTGCCCATTACCCCCTATAAGTATTCTATGATATTCACTGCTAAACTCTTCGAGTAATTTGATGATTTCTTCCACGCCTTTTGCAGTTAAAACCTTTGAGGGTAGATTCTCTGCACACTTTAGGGCGATATCTGTTGTGTCCTCGAGGCCCGGGAATAATACAAGTATTCTTGGCGGTTTTTTACCTATTTCTTGTAGTGTTTCGAATCTCCAGTCCTCGTTTCTTCTTGGGGTTCCGAGGAATATTATGTCAAAATCAGTTTCCTTTAGTATGGTTTTCATGGCTGAGGGATTATCAATCTTCCCTATGACTATCTCCGCGTTATTTAATTTATATGTTTGTATACGCCCCCTTGGGGCTTCAAAATCTTCCAAGACGGAGTCTATTATATTTTTAGGCGTGCCGAGTATTTGGGCTGCTTTCGCGGCGGCGCCGGCATTTAACTTGTTAAATTTCCCGAAAAGGTTGAGTTTACCATCATATGGCCCATATAGTATTGACTTGGGGGTTTTTAATTGTAGTGATAGTAGGTCTTCTTTGTTTAGCAGGACGTTTTTGCCTTTTAGGAATCTTTTGAGACTTTTCTTATAATTTTTGATGGTTTTGTGATGGTTCATGTGGTCTCGGCCTATGTTGGTTAAGATCACAAGATTTGGATTGAAACATTGGTCCGCGAAATCTAGTGTCATGTCACATATCTCAACGACTATGATGTCATATTTGTCCTCTGCGGCTTGTAGTATGAGTTCTGTGTAGCCTTGGAATCCTCCTCCTGCGTTGCCACCTACTAAGACTTTTTTACCCCACTTTTTTAGTATTTTTGTGAGCATGAGGGCTGTTGTTGTCTTGCCGTTGGTTCCGGTGATCCCTATGGTGTATGGTTTTTTGTGCTCTTGGAGGATGTTGCAGATTATTTTATCTTCTACTTTTTCTTTGAGTGGTGTGTTATAAAGGCTTGGGCTTAATATTATAATGTCACATGCCTTTATCTTATCCATATCATGGAAGCCCAAATCTACTTCAACATCATCTAGACCCTCTAAATTTAGATTAGTGTTGATGTCAGTGGCGTATACCTTATATCCACGTTTTCTAAGTGATTTAACGGCTTTTCTGCCTTCAACGCCCAATCCTATCACTGCAGCTTTCATTGCGGACACCAGAACTCTGATCGAGAATTCGACTTTTTAGTTTATCCTGTTTGGATTGTTGAAACCCCACCATTTTTTTCTACTGTGAATGTGTGATCTGCTAGGTTTTCTAGTTCTTCTTCGTGGGATACTATTATTACCTGTGAACATTCCAACTCTTCTAGTATTTCTCTGAATTTTAGGAGTTGTTCTTTGCTGAACCCGTCTGTTGGCTCGTCTAGTATGAGTATGTCTGATTTTATTGTGGAGTATCTTTGGATGATGGTGTTTAATGCTAGTCTGTAGGCTAGTGCGATGCTTGTTTTTTCACCTCCGCTGAGGTGTTCTATGTCCTGTTCGTAGCCTCCTTGTTCTATTATTGGTGTGAAGTTCTCGTCTATCCTTACAGTTTTTTCGTTGTCTTCTACGAGTTTTTGGAACCAGCGCTGGAAGTGGCTGTTAAATTCTTGGTTTATTTGTATCATTACATGGGTTTCGATGTCGTGTAGCGTTGGTATGAAATATTCCTTGAGCCATTTCACATATTCTTTCAGTCTCTTTATAGATCTTTTTATTTTTTCCTTTTCTTTTATTTGCGCTTCTAAGTCTTTGACTTCTTCTTTTATCCTTTTGAGCGTTCCAAGATTTCTTGCACGTTCATTTTCGCATTCTCTTATCTTCTCCATGATGTGTTCTAGTCTGTTCTGTGTTTGGTCTTTTTTTTCTTTTACTTCATCCTTTTTTTCTAGTATTTGGTCTAGTTTTTCTATCTCCTCCTGGATGGATTCTATTTGGCTTGTTTTTTCCTTTATGATTTTTTTGTTTTCTTGGTATTCCATGTTTTGGGTTGGTTTTAATTTTCTGATCATTTCTTGGTGTGAGCGTATCGAGGCTTTTATATTGGCTATTTTTTCTCTTAATGTGTTCATTTCACCCTCTAAATTCGCTTTTTCTGTTTTGAGTCGTCTCATTTCATCTGGGATGGTTGATTTCGCATTTATCCTCTCTTCTAGGCTCTTTTTCATATTTTTTATCTCTTTTGTTTTTTCTTTGATTTTCTTTATTGTTCTATTGTTTTTTTGAAGGTTTTGTTCCTTGTCTTCTAGTTTTTCTTTGAGGGTTTCTAGTTCTCTTTTAGCGTTTTCATATTCTATTATTTTTTCTTTGAGTTTTTTGTTTTCTTTTATTCTTGTAATGTATTCTTCTTTCATTTTTTCAAGTTCTTTTTTCTGGCTTTGTTTTTCTTCGAGTTTCTTTTTGATCTTGGATGGGTCAACTGGAGCTCCACATGTTGGACAGGTTTTTTCTTCTTTTATTGAGGAATAGTCATTTATCTTAGCGTTAACTTCCCCTATTTTCTCCTCTGTTATCCCCTTTTTTCTTTCATATTCTTCTATAATTTCTTCAATTTCTGTTAGGCTCTGATTGGATGGTCTTTTAATCTCTTCTAAGCTTTCAATTTCTTGGGTGATCTTGGATTGTTCCCTTATGATTTTTTTGTTGTCTTCTTGGATTTCTTGGAGTCTTTCGAGGTATTCTCGTTCTTGTTTTTTCAAATTTTCTAATTGGTTTTTATCTAATAGTATGCTCTCATAATCTTCTTTTATGTTCTCTATCTCCTCTTTTATCTCTTCCAGGGCTTTTTCCACCGTTTCTAGTCTTTTTTCTTGTTTGGATTTCTCTTTTTCCTTTTCATCCCTTTCTATGATGTGTCTCCTGTATTCTTCCTCTATTTTCTCGTTTTTCTTCTCGGCCTCTTCTATCCGCTCAGTTATAATGTTAATCTTATCTATTAGACTCTTTTTCCTATTATCAGCGTTTTTAATGTTTTCATATTCTCTTTCAAGCTCTGCAAGCTCATATTCTATGAATCTTCTATCCTCTTCCATTCTCTTCTTCTCATCTTCTATTTTTTCAATCAAAAGCTTGTATTTGTCTATTTCATGTTTCCTCTCATCTCTTTTATCCTTTAACCCCTGGAGATCATGTATCATCCCCTTAAGCTCATCAGCTTTCCTATCAATCCGAACCGCCACCATATTAGCGTTCATGGCAGCTATGTTATAATCTTCCAATCTTAAAGCCTTTCTGATGGTTTTAAGCCGATCTTCAGGATTCATACTTATTATATTTTTCATCTCCTCCTGCGGGGTGAAAACAGCATACCTATAAATGCGACTCTTTGCACGCGGATTTAAAGGCTCATTATACTCCAATTTCCTAAGGATCCAATCCTTCATATCTTTCGGTCTAAGGTTCACTCTACCATTCTCTGTCTCAATATAGCATATATCCTGACTTATACTCCCATCACTCCTCTTAAGACTCCTATAAACAGTATATGTTTTACCATCCACTTGGAATGTGAGGGAAACATAACCCCTATTTGAACCTAAACGGAGCAGACCAGCCCCACGTTGACCACCCAAGCCAAAAAGGGCGAATTCAACCGCTAAGAGTATTGTCGTCTTACCAGAGCCTATATCCCCCTTAAAAAGTGTGACACCATCATAAAAATCGATCCTCGCCTCCCGGTAACTTCGAATATTCTTAAGTTCCAAGGATTTAAGGATCATAAAAGACCACCCAAAGACTTGTCAATCGACAATACCCGGAGAGCATCCCGGAACAGCCCATCCTCATAATCAACCTTACGCTCATTAGGTTTCCTATCACGTCTCAAAGCATCTAAAAGTTCCATGGCAACATCAACATCACACTCCCTGAGAACATCCAAGTTCTCCCTATTCTCCTTGAAAAGACTCCTTTCAACCTGTGGAATATTTTCCACTTTAATCCTTATTCTCTGCCTCTCACGGCGCCTGAGACCATGACGGTTTATGTTAACATGTAAAGCACCCATCTCCACGAGCAGATCCCTTATCCTTAAAGGGTCTATCTCAGCT
>LGEU01000154.1 GCA_001507955.1 Methanobacteriaceae archaeon 41_258
AATATCCGCCTTTGAAGGTAGTTCGGCTAAAATGTGTGAATCTTTAATCACAAAATCACCACTTTCAAATACAAACTATTTTTATCTGGTGTGGAAAAAATTATCAACAAATATTATATTAGAGCCTATATATTAATTCTACGGTTTAATAACCCATTTATAAAGAGGGTATTGGTAATTAATAAGGTATTTATAATCTTCTGCGAATAAATCGGAAGGAAATTTCCGAATCATCATTCAACACTATGAGTTCATGGAAGATTTTCACTATAATCTTTATATTAGTATAAAATAAAAAAATACAATAAGATAGAAAAGAGCGCCTTATTCTATGATCGCTCCATTAACTCTTCAAAAGATTCGATCAGGGAGGATTAAACGTGTCCATGACTATTTCTGAGAAAATACTCGCAAAAGCTGCTGGTAAAAAAGAGGTCGAAGCCGGTGAGATAATAATGGCTAATATAGATGTGGCTATGATGCATGATCTGACAGGTCCCCTCGCTGTTGAAGCATTTAAAAAAATAGGATCGGAAAAAGTATGGGACCCATCTAAGGTAGTTGTACTATTCGACCATCAAGTACCCGCAGATTCCATAGAAGCTGCTGAGAATCATATAATCATGAGAAAATTCGTGAAAGAACAAGGTATAGAAGATTTCTATGATGTTAGAGAGGGCATATGCCACCAAGTACTGCCAGAGAAAGGCCATGTTGTCCCAGGGGATGTTATAGTTGGGACAGATTCACATACTTGCACTCATGGGGCCCTCGGGGCATTCGCCACAGGTATAGGGTCAACAGACATGGCAATGGTCCTAGCCACCGGAAAATTATGGTTCAAAGTCCCGGAAACCATCCGATTCGAAATAGAAGGCCAACCAAAGAATCATGTATGTGCAAAGGATATCATATTATATATCATAGGAAAAATGGGAATAGATGGAGCCACATACAAAGCTTGTGAATTCACAGGAAGTACAGTGAAAAACATGACCATTTCAGAAAGGCTAGTGCTCTGCAACATGGCCATCGAAATGGGTGGTAAAACAGGGATAATAGAAGCAGATGAAAAAACCATAGAATATGTGAAAAGAAGATCAAAAAAACCCTATAATATCATGAAAACAGACCCTGACGCGCCTTCACTCGAAAGCATGCAAGTAAACGTCGAAAGCCTCGAACCACAGATAGCATGTCCACACAACGTAGATAACGTGAAACCGATAAGTGAAGTGGAAGGGACAGAAATAGACCAGATATTCATAGGATCGTGCACAAACGGGCGCATAGAAGATCTAAGATACGCTGCAAAAATACTAAAGGGTGGAGAAATATCAGAAAGAGTTAGAATGCTAGTAATACCTGCCTCAAGGGAAGTTTACACAAAAGCTTTAGACGAAGGTTTAATAAAAATCTTCATAGATGCGGGCGCAATAGTATGCAATCCATGTTGCGGCCCTTGCCTCGGAGGCCACATAGGACTCCTCGGACCGGGAGAAGTCAGCCTCTCAACTTCTAACCGGAACTTCAAGGGCAGGCAAGGAAGCCCAGAATCAGAAGTATACCTATCATCTGCAGCAGTAGCCGCAGCCTCCGCAATAAAAGGAAAAATAACACACCCAAATAATATCTAAGGGCGTGAAAACCCATGAAAGGAAAAGTTTGGAAATTCGAGGATGATATCGACACCGATCAGATAATACCAGGCAGATACCTTGTCATAAGAGACCCCAAGAAACTTGCAAAACATCTAATGGAAGGTATAGACCCCCAATTTCCAGATAAAGTTAAAAAGGGCGATTTCATAGTAGCGGGTAAAAATTTTGGATGCGGTTCATCAAGAGAACACGCCCCTCTAGCCCTAAAGGGCGCGGGGATATCAGCAGTAATCGCAGAATCTTTCGCAAGAATATTCTACCGCAACGCGATAAACCTTGGAATACCCTTACTAGAAGCCCCTGGAATATCAAAACACCTAAAAACAGGAGACGAAATAGAAATCGACCTAGAGAAGGGTATAATAAAAAAGGATAAAAGAGAATTCAAGTTCAAAAAATTACCAGAGTTCATGGTGGAAATACTTAAAAAAGGTGGTTTAATCCCATACCTCAAAAATAAGAATTGGTGAAGTCGCATGTATAAGATAGCGGTCATCCCAGGAGATGGAGTCGGAAAAGAGGTAATGGACGCTGCATTACACATACTCAACGGCCTCGATTTAGATTTTGAATATGAGTTTGCAGAGGCTGGAGATGAATGTGCAGAGAAAACCGGTGACTCACTCCCAGATGAAACCTTACAAATCATAAAAGATTCAGACGCGTGCCTATTTGGTGCTGCTGGAGAAACCGCGGCCGACGTCATAGTTAAGCTCAGGCGTGAGTTGGATTTGTTTGTTAATTTGAGGCCTGTTAAGTCTTTGCCTGGTGTTGGTGGTTTGTTTTCTGGTTTGGATTTTGT
>LGEU01000155.1 GCA_001507955.1 Methanobacteriaceae archaeon 41_258
TCATGTGGTCCTGGTCCGGCTTCTGGATGGTATTGGACGCCCATAATGGGTAGTTCTCGATGTTGTATTCCTTCAACTGTCCCGTCATTAAGGTTCAAATGGGTTATTTCGATACTTTTTTCGTCTGTTGATTTTGGGTCTATTGCAAAGCCATGGTTTTGCGATGTTATGGAGACTTCTCCTGTTTCTAGGTTTTTGACTGGTTGGTTGGCTCCTCTGTGTCCGAATTTCATCTTGTATATTTTCGCATTGAATGATAGTGCTATTATCTGTTGACCAAGGCAAATCCCGAATATCGGAAGCTTCTCTGATAATCTTTTAACTGTTTCTATAGCCTCTTTGACCCTTGTTGGGTCTCCAGGACCATTTGATACTAGTATGGCATCAGGGTCATATTCCAGTATCCTATCTGGGCTTGTATTATATGGTAGAAGGGCTACACTAACCTCCCTTTCCAGGAAGGCTTTTATTATATTGTTTTTTGTTCCGCAGTCTATTATAGCGATTCTCTTGTTGTATTCTTCATGCAAAATCTTAGGCTCTTTTACGGAGACTTTATCTACAAGGTCTAATTCGCGTATGTCTGGTTGTTCCATGGCCAATCTTAAAAGTTCATCATCATCAATCTCCTCAGTCGCTAGAGCCCCCTTCATGGTCCCTTTTTCCCTTATTTTTATTGTTAGGGCTCTTGTATCAACACCACTGATGCCAGGGGTCTCATATTCTTCTAGGAAGTCTGAAAGTGTCTTTTCCATCATGTGATGTGATGGCCTTTTGCATTGTTCCTTTACAATAAGTCCCTCTGCTTTTATACCATCTGATTGGTACCATTTACTGGATATACCATAGTTTCCCTGGAGTGGATATGTCAACATTAAAATTTGGCCCTTATATGATGGGTCGGTGAGTGCCTCAACATAGCCCGTCATACCAGTTGCGAATACGACTTCTCCACTCTTAACTGTTTCGAAACCGAAACCCTCACCCTTGAGTAGGGTTCCATCCTCCAGGGCAAGTTTAGCTTCTTTAACCATTAAATCACCAGTTTTATAGTTCTTTTTTCATCACCACTGCATCGTCACCATTCTCATAATAGTGTGGTATCCTATTCTCTTCTTTAAACCCTAGGCTCTTATAAAATTTTATAGCCCCTATATTTTTCGCCCTAACCTCTAATTTAACAATATTAACGCCAAATCTTTCAAAAATGTCTATTGCCGCTTGTACAAGCCTCGTTCCGAATTTTCTGCGGCGATATTTCTTGTCAACTGCTAGTGATATGATATGTCCCTCATTTTCAAACCTTATCCAAAATATAATATACCCTACAACCATATTATCTTCTTGGGCAACGAGAAAACCAGTCCCTATATCATAAAGGTAACGTAGAAGCTGTGGGGGATAGGGTTCATCAAAGGACATGCTCTCAATTTCCATAACCCTCTTAAGATCCTGTGGCTTGAATTCCCTCACCATCATCATCCTTGTCTCCGTGATATGTATGTGGGAATGCCTTGCATCATATATAATACAAGAATGCAACCCAAATGATAAGGTAGTGGAGGTAGGTGTTGGAAGATTCTTCAAAGTTGCAGAGTATCTCCAAGAATATTCAATGATTGATCTGATCTTAACAGATATTAAACCTTCCCACCCCCATATAATAAAGGATGATATCACAAATCCTAGGTTAGAAATATATAAAGGGGCCCGGTTAATATACTCCATAAGACCCCCAATAGAATTATACATGCCCCTTGTAAAAGTAGCGGATAATGTGAAAGCTAAACTTTTGATAAGGCCACTAGCCACAGAACATCCTCCAGTGAATATGAAACTCATAAATTATAAAAGAAGTTTCTTTTACGAATACCGACCGACGAAAGGAGATATCTAGGGTGAAATGGGAGCATATGGAAACTGATAAAGTCTTGGAGGAACTTGACACGTCCCAGGAAGGTCTGAGTTCAGAGGAGGCCAGGGCTCGCCTCTCAAAGTATGGTAAAAACGAATTAGTCGAAGAAAAAAAGGAAGGACCGTTCAGATTATTCTTAAACCAGTTCATGGACGTCCTTATAATACTATTAATCGTAGCAGCTTTAGTCTCCTATTTCATAGGCGATTTACTAGACTCCACGGTAATATTATTTGTTGTTGTTGTAAACGCTATCATAGGCTTCATGCAAGAATATCGCGCCGAAAAGGCCATGGAAAAACTTAAGAGTCTCATTGCTACCGAAGCTGTTGTAATACGGGATGGAGAAACAAAAAAGATACCTGCAAGTGAATTAACCATAGGGGACATAGTGGTGATAGAGGAAGGCGACAATGTACCAGCAGACTTGAGACTTATAGAAACTTCTGACCTTAGGATAGACGAGTCTATAATCACCGGCGAATCAATACCAGTCCATAAAACCCATGAAGTGAGCGACAAAGTGGATAATATTGCCTACATGGA
>LGEU01000156.1 GCA_001507955.1 Methanobacteriaceae archaeon 41_258
AAAGAGGCCATGCTAAAAGCCTATGAAAAGGATCCTAGAGATTATGAGCTTGTTATCATTGGAACGCCTATATGGGCTGCTAGACCATCACTCCCCATCATCACATATTTAAAAGAGAACAAAGAAAAGTTCAAAAAAGTCGCCTTTTTCTGCACATATGCTGGTTCAGGATTTGAAGATACAATAAAGGTCATGAAAGAAATAACAGGAAAGGAACCAGTAGCCACTCTAGATGTTACCGGCTCAGAGATAAAAGACAAATCCTACCATGATAAAATAGAATCTTTCATAGAAGATGTGAAGGCGGGGGATTAGGGCGAGTCTATATCCTCAAAGTAGGGTTTTATGTCGATGACATAGGAGCCGTCAACAGCATCTAAACCATTCACAGTAAGATCACAATCCTCCACCTTCTTCAATTCAACAAGACATAAACCTATGGGATTAGGCCTTGAAGGCGCCCTTGTTGAAAAAACACCCCTTTTTCTCCCACCACCCCGTGGAACGACTTTGAGAAGGTTACGCTCAGCCTTATCCATCCAATAAAGGATGAAATAATATTCATATTTCATGATACCATCTAATGCTTCCTGAAATTCTGGGAAGATATGGATTACACTGTCTTTTTTTGAATAAACGCCCTGAGGCGGTGCCTCTGAAACATTTTTATAAGGGGATCTAATAATACCCACAGGCTTCAAAATTATTTTCATATAAACTCACCTAAGATATGCTAAACATAATATTATATGCCTATGAATATCAATAATAGGTAACCTAGGTGAGATGATGATCTTTTTTGATATTGATAAAACATTGCTTATAGGTTCACATTGCCACTTTTATTCATTTAAAAAGGCCTTTAAAGACATTTATGGCGTTGATGTCACCCTAAATATCCATAATATCCAGGGGATGACTGATAAACAGATAATATACTATTTTGCAAAGGAAAATGATATACATATACATGATTTTGATGATATTAGAGAAAAGATAGTATACCATTACAAGAAAAACCTGAAAAGAGAGAAAATAAAGCCTTTAGATGGGGCTCATGAAATACTAGACACCATAGAGGATATGGAGATTCCCACGGGAATAGTTACAGGTAACATAGAGGATATAGCCTGGCTTAAATTAAAAAAGGCGAAATTTGATGACCATTTCAGTTTCGGCGGTTTTGGGGATGAAGGATGTAAAAGGAGCACAATCCTACAAATAGCCTTAAACAAGGCTAAAAAAATCTACAATAATATAAACCCAAAAAATAGCATATTAGTAGGGGACACTCCAAGGGATATGAAAGCCGGGAAAAAAGTGGGTACACTTACAATCGGCGTGGCCACGGGAGACTTCACCATAGAGAATCTAAAAAAGGCCGGGGCAGACCATGTGCTTAAAAGTCTAAAAGAGAGGGAAAAATTCATAAAGATAATCCGAAAAAATATGATATCATGCGAATATTCATAACCGGCGCCACTGGGATGCTCGGCAAAGACCTAGTAAAAACGCTTTCAGATCATCATAAGATAATCACAAAAAAGAGTGGACATCACCATCCTTGAGGATCTGCTAGAGTTTATCGGCAGATCCAAACCAGATATAATAATACACACAGCAGCGTTCACAGACGTTGATGCCGCAGAATCAGAAAAGAACAAAGCCTATAAGGTTAACGTCCTCGGCACAAGGAACGTTACATTAGCTGCTTCCAAGGTTAAGGCTCCAATAGTCTACATATCAACCGATTACATCTTTGATGGCGAAAAAAAGAGAGGGCTATTATGAATTCGACAAACCAAACCCTATAAACTTTTATGGACTCACTAAATACCTTGGGGAAGTATGTGTAAGAGAGTTTACCAACAAATTCTACATTGTAAGGACATCATGGCTTTTCGGAAAACATAGAAGAAACTTTGTAAAGACAATCCTAAAATTAGCCGAAGAAAATGAAAAGATACAAGTAGTTGATGATCAGATAGGATCCCCAACCTACACTTTAGATCTTGCAAAGGCCATAGGAAAACTCATTAGAAAACAGGCCTATGGTATCTACCATATAACTAGCAGTGGCCATTGTTCATGGTATGAATTTGCAAAAGAAGTGTTTAAAGAGGCCGACATTAACATAAGCCTAGAACCAGTGAATAGTAATGAGTTCAAAAGACCCGCCAGAAGACCTAAATGTTCCATTCTAAAAAATTATAATTGGAAAATGGAAGGATTCCCCACTCTAAGAAATTATAGGCTGGCTTTACAAGACTATCTCATGGGGTTGGAATTTTGAAAGGAATAGTACTCGCTGGAGGGTCCGGAACCCGCCTCTACCCAATAACAAGGGCTGTTTCAAAACAATTACTCCCAGTATATGATAAGCCAATGATATATTATCCATTATCTGTT
>LGEU01000157.1 GCA_001507955.1 Methanobacteriaceae archaeon 41_258
GCATCATTTAATTCCGCCACTTTCTCCAAGATCCTCGGCGCGGCCAAAGCCCCGCTAACATTCCCATGTGTTGGATTCGCATAATCCACTCTCTTCAAAACCTCCTCGAATAATCTGATCACAGCGTCCTCATTTGGCCGATAATGCTTTTTATTCTCTATCATGTAATTGAATATGTCTTCGCTATGAAGCCATGCCGAACTCTGACCAGCCCTACTATTCACCTCAACTTCCTCTATTATCTTTTCCATCGGATAGAATCTGGCTTTCCGGATATTAGGGTCGCAGAACTTGCAGCCACGACCACATCCCCTCATAACCTCTATCATCCCCTTATATGATGGGTTTAGAATAGTTGGTATTTCATCAGTGGATGGCCATCCCTTAACATGGATTATTTTGTGAGCGCACCCATCCTCTATCTCCCTGAATATCTTGATGATTTGATGTTCTGTCTCACCTATTATTAAATGGTCTATGCCAAGCTTTTCCATTTCATCCTTTTTGACTTCTAATTGCCAGGCCCCGGGGCCTCCCACAACAATCTTAAAATCTAAGCCCTTCACTCGCCTATATTCATTTATCTTTTTTATGAGGGATGTGAATTTTATCCTGGTATATGATGGTAATTTTCCGCCTTCTGTGAATATCATTGTAACTGGTCCAAGGCCAAGAGGGTCCATGGCTGTTACAGCAACTATCCTAGTATCTTCTTTGATGAATTTTTCTATGTGTTGTGGATGAGCAACCACAACATCCTTGTAACTTTTAAGTAATGCTGCCTCGATTTTACGTAGAGAATATGGTGCGAATGTCAATCGACCATTCTTGTGAGGTACCTGCGTGTCTATGAACCTATAAAGGATTGGAGGTATCCTCTGTGGAGGTGCGCATCCAAGGAAATCTGCAAGGGGCAAATCCCTATAAGTTGTTGTTAACGTTTCATCAGCTGTTAAGATGATCCTCAAATTCAAACCCCCATAGAGGGGTCCTATGTTAAACTTTTAAGGACAGTTTTTAAAACTACTTTGATCATGTGAGGATGCTTAATATAATAAGATAATCTTCTATAAAATTTGAAGTAAGCCTCAAATAATTTCCTTTTAACGATTTTTCTGCTAAGACCAAATCTTTCATATTTTATAACAAGATCGAGGACCGTGTATTTTTCCCAGTCCTTTTCGATTAATCCTTTCTTTTCAAGTTTTTGGTAGATGGGCGTCCCTGGGAATGGTGTTAGAATAGAATATTGTGCATAATCTGGGTCAAGTTTAATGGAAAAATCTATTGTTTTGTCCATTTCAGCTGGTGTCTCCCCAGGATATCCGAACATGAATGATGCCATAACTTCTATTCCAAGGTCCTTCGCGATCTTAACAGCATCCTCTGACTGCCTTAACGTGATTTTCTTGTTCATAAGGTTTAGGACTCGTTGAGAGCCCGACTCTATACCATAATATATTGATTGTAAACCCGCACTTTTAAGATTACTTAACAGTTGCTTGTCGATGGTGTTCACCCTTGATGATGTGCTCCATGTAATATCCAAGGATCTTTCCTTGATCTCGTCAGCTATTGCAAGTGCTCTTCTCTTATTTAATACGAAAGTATCATCTATGAATCCTATCTCTTCGATTTTGTATTTGTCGTAGAGTTCTTCGATCTCATCAACCACATTTTCAGGAGATCGTGCCCTGAACCTCCTACCCATGATAAGGGATGATGAACAGTATCTGCAAGAGTATGTGCATCCTCTGCTTGTTATAATGTGTGCCTGGCCATTCTTTGATGTTTCATATTCCTTGAATGGTACAAGGTGCCTTGCAGGGAATGGGATGCTGTCAAGGTCTTGTATGAATGGCCTGGGCTCATTGACTTTTATCCTGGATTGATTGCGATATGCTATCCCTTTAACCTCTTCTAATCCTTCTTTGCCTCTTTTCTCATACTTTTCCGCAAGTTCTATGAAAGTTTCTTCACCTTCACCTATCACAACAGTGTCCAATTCTTTTAAACTTTTCAGAGTATCTATTGGTAAAAATGTTGTATGAGGTCCGCCAATGACTGTTAAAACATCTGGTAATAAACGTTTAATGGATTTAATATATTCTAGACTACTTTTGATCGTTGCCGTGGTTGCGGTGACACCCACTATGAAAGGATTAAGCTTTTCCACGAGCTTATTCACTTGGTTATATCCCCACTCTTTAAGAGAGTCATCTAAAATCTTAACAGAAAAGGATGCTTTCTCCAATGAGGCCCCAAGATACATTAGATTGAGGGGAGGAGCCTGTAACTCCAACATTTCACTTACATGGGTCTTGTCAAGAGGATTTATAAGTACAACATCTGCCATTGTTTTACACCTATGGTATGTTTAAA
>LGEU01000158.1 GCA_001507955.1 Methanobacteriaceae archaeon 41_258
ACGACCGCAGCATACAAGTAATCATCTATACTTATACTCTTGTTGCCTACCGTGACCCTAGAGGGTATCTTGCCTGTTTTAGACACCTCATTTGCTATTATCTTTGAGGCTGTGGAGATTTCATTGTAAGTTAATTGTACATTGACAATAACGTTTACTGGGTTTAGATTGTCCACCGTCACATTATAAGTTCCCTTTGAAAGCAGCTTATTATAATGTTACCTTTACTGTTCGCCCGGGTTGAACCGCTACAGTTTTATTTTCCACTACTTGACCGTTTACCTTGAACTTGGCAGTGTATTTCCCCGCAAAATCACCGGTATGATATTAACCGTTACCGTCACATTTAATGGTTCACTACCACTCCTTGGCGTCACAGTAAAGTTGGAAATTTTAAAGGTCGCTGGTTGAAGTACATTAACATTTAGTCGTGTGGAGTTTTCTATCCAGATGCTATAGTTGCCTCTTTGGGTTATGGTATAATCGAATGTTACTGTTGTATTGGAATTGCTTGCTATGTTAATGATTTTATTTGCCACGGCAGTTCCTTGGACATATAGTCTGGCCATGTAATTTCCTGCAATGTCACCCACATTTTTTTTATCGTGGCTGTGGCTTTTATGGTTAAAGGCGCCACACCCTGATGGTGTCACTTGAAAACTTTGTATAATGAATTTTGCAGGTTCCAGTACAGTTATTGTAGTTGGTGAATCATCTATCCCTATAGTGTATGTTCCAGCAGTTCTTAAAAGTGTGTTGAATGTTACGATAGCTGATCCGTATCCCATGATGTTTAAGGTTTTTTTTGTCAGTTGGGAGTCCGTTAACATAAAGTGTCGCTGTGTAATCGCCACCGCCTTCCTCCATGTTCATGATTAGTGCGCTTGCATTTACATTTAATGGCGCCACCCCAGTTTTTGGCGTGACAGTGGAATTAGTTAATAAACACTGGAGATTTCAGAACTTTAACGTTCACTGGCTCTAAATATGATATTCCAACAAGATAATCGCCTGGCTCTTCTATGGTGTGATTAAAGATTACCGTCTTTGCACTTCCAGCTGCAACGTTTATTGTTTCGTTTGAAACCGACACGCCATTAATGTAAACTGTGGCAGTATAATTCCCTGCTATATCATCCGTATTAATCACCTTAGCCTTTACTGTTATATTGAGGGGTGCTGATCCGTTTTTCGGCGTCACAGTAAGATCTGATAAGGTGAATTCCGCTGGCTTTCTAACATCGACCGCCACAATATGAAGATCGTTGATTTTCACATTATGCGAGCCGGCTGTTAACATGGCCTCCATTTTAAGTTCCCAAGTTTCTCTAGGGTTTATGTTCTTGGATCTTTCTTGTATTAGTAGACCGTCAATGTAAAGTCGTGCATTATATGATCTTATCTTATTATAGGGGTTTGTGACGTTTAGTAATGCTTTTATGGCTAATGGGGCCACTCCACTTTGCGGTTCTATGCTGTAGCCTGTTATGTTTAATGGCGGTTCATGGACTCTGATTGTTACTGGCGATCCATCATTCACGCGCAGGATATAATGTCCGGTTTCTTCTATTGTTTTATCCATGGAAATCGTTACTTTTCCCTTTCCTGGCACGGTTACTATACACGTATCCCATGCTATATCATCTTTGTAGAGTGTTATTGTATAATCGCCTGTCCCCTTTGTTGGTGACTGTAACATTGACATTTAATTTAAGGGGGTGCTTCACCCTCACTTGGGGTTATTGTCACGTTGGAAAATTTTCTATTATATATAAGTTTTTAGAAGTGATAATCACTGATAAGGGATTGGGGGATTGCTATGTAATGATATGTGAAAATTAGTTATATAATCTTAACATGAAGTTGTTGATATGATTGTTGTTATTGTGTAGATTTTATGTTTACAAAGTTTATATATTGGATCTTCCCCAAAGTTAGCCAAAGGGTAAAATTTGGTTTTTTTGATGATTATGATAGACTTTTATCAATTGTTTGGTCAGCTCATCTTCATGGCCATGATGGGCCTAATACTGTTACTTTTGGTGAGTCTGTTCCTTGGAAGAATACTTTTAAGTAATAATCGTGTGGTGTTCCCAAGATTACTCCTTCTAACATTAGATTTATTCTATGGGCCGTTTAAGCGTTTCGCATCCATACTTGGGCTTAGTGAGAGTATAGTGGATCAGATTGGTGTTGAGGTTCGGAATAAGGTTAACGAGGAAAAATTCAATAATATACCAGCAGAGGATAAACTTCTAGTCCTGCCGCATTGTCTAAGACACCCGAAATGTGAAGCTCCACTGGAACCTTCTGGTCTGAAATGCAAAAATTGTAAAAAATGCGTCATCGGCATACTAAAA
>LGEU01000159.1 GCA_001507955.1 Methanobacteriaceae archaeon 41_258
AGTCCAAGAGCTTGTAAGAGATATCCTCTGAAAAAAACCTCTTCAAAGGATGCTTGTATTGGGAATACAATAAGGGCTATCACGGATAATAATAGGAAACTTTGGGGTTCGAATGAAAATTTAAAAGATTCAGGGCTTAGCATGAAATATATGATATCTATGACTGACATTATCAAAAACCATACAATAGCGCCTCTAACCATCCTCCTCCAATCAATTTCTCGACCAGTATTTATAAGGGATTTGAAGCTTCTATTATGTAGGAACCTCACAGATAAATAAAGGAATATATAAGCTACACAGAACACCATACCCGCGATTACAAGCAGCCAAAACGGATTAAACAATATACTATAAACATCCAATGTCATATTGGATAAAAAGAGAAAAATTCCAAGGAATATGCCTAATATTATCCCCACGAGGATGCTGGAACCTCCAAGGGTTAATATTATAGTTAGAATATACCTCCATAGACTATTATTACCCTTCCTAGCATTAAATAAAAATCTGGGCCTATCATAGGCCTGGTCCCCTAATCTTTTGCCGCAGGAAATGCAAAATCTGGCACTTCCCCGATTTAAGGTTCCACACCATGGACAAATTACCCTCAAATCCTTACCTGGAACCATGATACACCCCTATGTTCTTTGTTAAATACCCTATTCTTAAAAGTATAAAGATTTTCTTATATAGTAACATGAGAGTGAATGAAGGCAGAGTAACAATCAAAATCCCCAGTTTCGATAAGGTTTCCTCAAAGGCCCCTGTATTCTATAATCCTAGTATGGAGCTTAACAGGGACATTTCAGTCCTGGCAATTCAACAATTCCAAAAAGAGAAAAAATCCAAGATAAAAATAGCCGATCTCTTTGCTGGTAGTGGTATAAGGGGTATAAGATACCGACTTGAAATAGAAGGGACTGAGAGGGTCTTAGCCAATGACATAAATCCAATTGCAGTGGAATTCATAAAAAGGAACAGTGAACTCAACAAAGCCCCCGTTGACATAACAATGGAAGATGCCAACATCCTACTCCGGAAAAATAGGGGTGTGTTTGATGTTGTCGACATAGACCCCTTTGGCACACCATCCCCTTTTATAGAATCAGCTGGTTATTCCCTTAAAGATGGTTCATTATTATGTGTCACGGCAACAGACACTTCTAGTCTCTGCGGCACATACAAGAAACCTTGTATAAGAAAATATAACGCAGTGCCCTTAAAGACAGAGTACTGCCATGAAAATGGTCTGCGGATACTAACAGGTTTCATAAGCCTAACCCTTGCAAAGTATAAAAAATACATCAAGGCAAGATTAGCTTATAGTAGCCAACATTATATGCGCCTCTACTTGGAAATCGGCAAAGGAGCGTCCAAAACAGATAAATCACTCAAAGATAATATTGGATTCATCTACCATTGCCACAATTGTCTATTCCGGAGCCTAGAACATGGCCTACTCCCCATCCTGCCAAGAGAATGCCCCCAATGTAGTGAAAAATTAGATTTTAGCGGCCCCCTCTGGATAGGTGAACTAGAGGATGAAAATTTCATCAAGGGTATGATAAGATCGCTACCAGAGAAAAAATTGAACAAGAAAAGAAATATCCTAAAATTATTAAAACTTTTAAAAGGCGAGAGTGGGATGCCCCCAACATTTTATGATACCCATAAAGTCTGCAGCAAAATGAGAATAAGCGCCCCACCCCTCAAAAAAATCATAAAAACACTACAAGAAAAAGGTTTTAAGGCAACTCGAAGCCACTGCAAAGCCACTGGCATAAAAACCAACGCTCCAATAATAAGATTAAAAGAATCAATCAAAGAAGTCTATTCATAATCCAACATGCTATGAGTATAATAATATTGTAAGGCTTCCGCATTTTTAATTTCGAAACTACGATAAGGATTATAAATGTATGGATAAAAGAAACCCTTAACTACATAATAATACGCTTCCAATGGCCCGTATTGGCTCCGTATTATATGATAATATAATGGGAAGCCACAACCCTGGTTTATTATGATATCACCATCCCTTACCGTGCCATGATAGACAAGTGGTATAGGACCCTCCTGGCCATTCTCCTTCGCACGTTTCATGATATAGGCCAATGCCTCATCTAACGTTTGAAATTCTATCCCATCAGTTCTATAAGTCCATTTATCGGCTGGCACGCCATTGATTCCTTCATCCCACACTTCACTCCAGTTTATCCTTGTGGTGTATGGTTTTTTCTCTACATAGGCTAGTTGTAGTATTAGGATGTCTCCTTCCATGTAACTGCGATAATTAGAGGATCCAC
>LGEU01000160.1 GCA_001507955.1 Methanobacteriaceae archaeon 41_258
TTGGGATAGATCTTGACAAATTTAGTGGTGACAATCTCCTGATCCATGCTGAAAGACCCACCACCCTTGGCTTAGAAGCCCACTTGACAAGTATGCAAGATTTCGTGCGTGAATTCAAACCAGACCATGTTATAATAGACCCTATATCCGCGCTTACAGAGGCAGGTTTTGCCGTGAAAGACCTTTTTATAAGATTCACCGATTTTTTGAAAAATCGGAAGATAACCTCCATCTTAACATACCTTACAAGTGGTCGCGTGCCCTTGACAACAACAGAAATACACTTATCCTCTCTTATAGATACTTGGGTGATACTCGACCAAGTAGAAAAGGATAAAGATTATGTTAAGATTTTAAGGGTGCTTAAAAGTCGTGGCCTGAAACACTCCACAAAACCCAGGGAATTCAAACTGACCAGTAAAGGCATAGAAATATTATCGGGGAGGGGAATCTAAATTTTGGATGAGGTAATTTTAAGATTATATGTTACGCGTCAAAATTTCTATTCAAGGGCTGCTATCAAAACCCTCAACAAACTCAAAAAGAAAGTAGATATCAGTGTTGAAATCGTGGATATTACCGAGGATCCGGATTTGGCCCGTGAAAATCATATTATCGCCATACCAACCCTTGAAAGGATAAAACCCGAGCCAAGGAGGAGGATCATAGGCGATCTCTCAGATGAGGGAGCCCTCTTAAAATTTATAGGGTGTTAACTTTGAATGATGCTAAATCACTAATAAAGGACATGAAAGTCCATGAACACATCTGCCTAATCTATGAAGATGAAAAAGAATGGGAATCCACCATCATACCATTCCTAGTAGAGGGGTTTAAACGTGATGAGAAGTGCATTTATATAACTGATAGGCATAATAGCGAAACCATAAAAGAACTTCTCATAGAGAGGGGATTCGACCCTGAAAAGCTTAAAGGACAATTTAGGATATTATCTGAGGATGAAGCATACACCAGAGGCGGAACCTTTGACCCTGATGCCATGATAAAACTCCTAGAAGAGGAAACAGAAAAGGCCCTGGCCGAGGGATATTCCGCTCTCCGCGCCACCGGAGAGATGACATGGATCTTGAAGGGCAAACCCGGGAGTGAAAAACTGATAGAATATGAGGCCAAACTTAACAGGTTTTTTCCAAAGGCTAAATGCCTGGCTATATGCCAATATGAAAAATCGGCTTTCGAACCAGAAATACTCAAAGGCGTTATCATGACCCATCCCATCCTATTATGGAATGGTGAAATTTACAGGAATTTTTATTATATACCCCCTGAGATTCTCCTTGAGGGGGATCATGCAAGTGCCGAGGTTGAAAATTGGCTTAGGAACATAAAACGTGAAAAAGATTTTATAGAATCCATCGAGATGTTCACAGGGTTATTTAAGAGTTTTATTGATAATGTTCCGGCGATGGTATCTGTTAAAGACTCTAATTTAAAGTATTTTTTTGTGAATAATAGATTTTGCAGGTTCGCTGGGAAAAAAGAATCCGAGATAATCGGCAAAACCGTCCATGAGGTGTTTGATGAAGAAACCGCGACCATATTAGAAAAATTGGGGGAAATACCATTAAAGGGGGAGGATATCTCCCTTGAAAGAAAGATCAGGGGTAGATATTATCATATACGTAAGTTTCCTGTTGAAATCCCCATTGGTAAAAGGGGTATAGCCTCTATAATACTAGATATAACTGAGAGCAAAAAATTTGAAGAAAAACTAAGAAAATTGACGAAAAGTTTCATCAACATCGTCGAAAACAGCCCAGAGAGCATATTCATCGTTAACAAGAACGGAAAAGTATACTATGCAAATCAACAAGCTCTAAGATACTTTGGATGGGAGAAAAGCGAGATCATAGGAAAAACCATAGGAATGCCTTCAAAACCCAATATCATAGAAGAAATCCAAACCATAGACGCCAATGGCAACCTGAAAATCGCCGAAATAAGAACAGCCAAAACCTACTGGGAAGACGAAGAATGCACCCTAATATCCATACGCGACATAACAGAAATCAAAGAATATGAAAAATCCCTAAAAAAAGCCCTAATTGAGAAAGAAACCCTCCTAAAAGAAATACATCATCGAGTCAAAAACAACCTCCAAATCATAATAAGCCTAATAAACCTCCAAGCCCAAAAAGAAGACAAAGAACTACTCAAAGAAACAACAAACAGAATAAGAGCCATTGCAAGAGTCCATGAAAAAATCTACCAATCAGAAGACCTAGCCTCCATAAACCTCAAAGAATACATAAAAGATATCAT
>LGEU01000009.1 GCA_001507955.1 Methanobacteriaceae archaeon 41_258
AGTTAATCGTCCTAACAGTGACCGAAACATACCCCATTGAAAGGCTTCCAGTTGAAGACCTGGCGCGTAAAGTGATCCAACTCTTCAAAAAAGAATCGGAAAAGGCCCTCCAGGACGTCAAGAACATAATAGAAGAAAAAGGATCGCCCATAAAATTTACATTGAAGAATGTTGAAGGAAAGGCCGCGGATTCAATCCTTAAAGTGGCCGAAGACGAGGACGTCGACCTTATCGTTGTTGGAGTTTCAGGCAAACACGCCCTTGAAAAGTTTGTGCTTGGAAGCGTGTCTGAAAAGATTGTGAAAAGCGCTCGAGTCCCCGTACTCGTGGCCCGTTCAAAGAGAAAGGGTAAGGAGGTCTCATGAAACTTAAAAAACCGACAGATGAACAAATAAAGGAACTTAGAATGGTCTTGTCGAAGATCCCGGATGATGAAAAAATCGAAAGGGACGCTTCCATTATAAAGGCCTTAGCTGACCCCACAAGACTCAAAATAGTATATTTCCTCCAACATGGAGAACGTTGTGTATGTGAATTAATAGAAGCCCTTGAAAGGCCGCAACCAACAATATCCCATCATTTAACCATACTCAAAAATGCTGGGATCCTTAAATGGAGAAAAGAAGGTGTATGGATACATTACAGACTAGCTGATGAGAAAATACCAGAGCTCATAGAAAAACTACTAATCCACTTAAGATAGCCCCCCATGGAAAATATTTTATAAAAAGCTGATCATAAAAAAGATAAGTTGATTAATCAGCCCCCATGGAGGGATTTAATGTGAACCTGGAAAGCTACTACAAGAAGCGTTACATGTTATTCAAATGGAGAACCAGCCAATCTTTCGTTAACAAATCTATTATGGCATTTTTCATGGCCTGTTTAACTGGTTTAATGGCGCAGATTGTAATCCCACTTCCTTGGACGCCAGTACCTGTAACCGCCCAAACATTCGCAGTTTTAATTTCAGGAATACTTCTCGGGAGATATTGGGGTGGCTTCAGCCAACTACTCTACGTAATCCTTGGCGTGGCTGGGATACCATGGTTCGCTGGCATGGAAGGCGGTTATACCATCATCCTAGGAGCCACTGGGGGATACTTAATAGGCTTCATAATAGCAGCGCTCTTCCTAGGTCATTTCGTTGATAAATACATAGGTTCGAGAAATTTCATACCCATGTTTGCTCTGATGCTATTTGCCAACTTCATACTAATTTATGTGCCAGGACTCCTTGCCTTGGGTTTCTGGGTTTACACAACAAAAGGATACATCCCATCTCTATGGGATCTCCTTGTTATGGGCCTTTTACCATTCATCATAGGAGACATTATTAAAATCACAGGAGCTTCCGCACTTACAAAGGCCATAACCCCCAAGGAAGCCTATGGTGAAGAGGTTGACACCAAAGATTAGAGCACATCACCTTCTATGTATAGAAGGCTTCCAAGGATATGGATACGATAAAAAATTCACAGAAAACCTCAAGGATATCATCAAAACCCTAAAAGAAGATCCTAACATCCAAGTTACACTAGTGAATGAGGTTGATGAAATCTGTAGGATGTGTCCCAATAAAAGTAAATGTGAAGGGGATGAGAACCTAAAAGCCAAAGATGAGAGGCTAATCAAGCACCTAAACCTTAATGTTAAAGAAACTAAGCAGTACCATGAACTGCACTCTTTAATCGAAAATATAGATTTCAAGATCTTGGAGGAAATCTGTGGCAATTGCCAATGGATTAAAAAATGCAAATTTTACACTAAAAAAAGAATATTATACAATAGAATACACCAATAAGGTCTGTAAGGTGAATCCTATCCTTATTGTGTTAAAATTGTGGGGGTGAAGTAAAATGAAAATTCCAGAATATTTTAACCTTCTTGTAACTGTATGTGGCCAGAAAGGTGGAATTGGCGGCGAAGAGCTTGTGGGGATGGAGGAACTCGAACTCGCACTTCAAGATTATGAATCTCCACTTAACATAAAAGATTGTGAGTTTCCTAATGTAATTCTAATCGATCTTGCAATGGATCCCAAGGAGGCTGTGAAGATCCTTGAAAATTCACCTACAACAGTAATATCAAAGGTCGTGCCGATCGAACTCGTGGTAAAAACGAGAAAAGATAGCATCCTAGAGAAGACGCTTGCACTTGCAAAGGAAAAAACTAAACCAGGAGATTCATTTAAGATTATATGCCATCTCAGAGGCAGGAGATATATAAAAGCCCCAGAGGAGATAATAGATGATCTTTCAGAACTTCTAATTGACAAACTGGCCCTCGAAAGGGATGAGAACAATCCAAAGTGGATAGTGCAAGTAGAAGTGGTTGGAGAAAACACTGGTATCAGCATCCTAAAACCTGATGAAGTCCTCAAAAAAATATGAAAATCCCCCCCAATAATGGGGGGGCATGGCACTAGGATTATACCCCCCGCGTTAATGTTTAAGATTTCCCCTAGGGGAGTTGTATGTGATTGAAAAGATCCAAGAAAAGTTTAGTCTATTCCTACAAGTGATAATACTCACCCTAATAATCCTCGACGGATTCCTCCTCCTAATAAGCATATTCTTGCCATTGAAACATGCAACATTCTCCGATATAATCATCTTTGATTTTGTGACGAGCATAATATTGGCAATCGGATATCTGTTCCGCTTGAAACATAGGGTCATTAATTGGAACGCTCTTATCGTATCCATACCATTCTATTTTATCGGTGTCTACGGCCTGGGCCTTGAGCCCGCTTCCCTGGTCTTCAAACCATTAAATTTATTGAAAGTTTTCGGGTTATTTTTTGCTGTGAAGGAACTTGCAGCTTCTGTTAATAAATTTGTTAAAAAGAGCCGGTTAACTTATGGTTTGAGTCTGTTCATCTCCTCTCTGTTATTGTTCACCATAATATTCTTTTTGGTGGAATTTCCTGTTAATCCTGCTGTTAACACATATGAGGATTCCCTATGGTATGTGCTCCAAACCCTTACAACAGTCGGATACGGTGACATCATACCAGTAACTGTCCTCGGCCGCCTTACAGGTGTCATTGTAATGTTAAGTGCGATTGTAGCTACAAGTCTTATAACAGCCTCTGCAACTTCAACACTCATCGAAAAATTTAGAGAAGAACAGGACAAGATCCTTGAGGAGAGAAGATACCAGTTAGAAAAGTTTGAGGAGAAGATTGACGAATTCCAAAAACGACTTGAAAGGATTGAAGAATATGATCGTGAACTTATAGAAATGCTAAAAAGGAAGTAAGTGTATAAAAATATTATTAGTGAACATCTTGAAGATCAAATAATCTGGGGGAGGTTTTTTTGGAATGTTGGAGATAATGGTCCATAAGATAAAAGGGGAATGCCCAGTTTATAAGGAAGGTGACAAGATTATTGTAGACGATCCCCAGATACTTTTAGATGAGACTGATGCACTTTGCACCCATGCACTATCCACCATACTACATTATACCACTATACTTGAAAGGGATTGGTGCCCGGTTGAACTTGGACTTACCAGGGAAGACGACCCTGAAAATGCGTATATGCAATGTGTAGACCCTGGAAAGCCATATACAGATGGTGGCACTGTGATATTCAAATGTAAGAGGATAAAGTGATCAACATGTTCCAAGATTGTAAATTTGGAATGGTAGAATATGATGAGAAAAAATACAATCATGATATCATAGTGCATGTGGATGGGAATGTAACACCAAGAAAAAAGGAAATTTCAAGGAGAAAGTATGGCACTTCACATATCCTTGCAGAGGAGGAAATCGAACCACTAATCCATGAAAAACCAGAGACTATAATTGTCGGATCAGGCGTCCATGGCGCCCTAAGATTGGGTGAAATTAGCATAGATGCTGATATCATAGTATTGCCAACATGTAAAGCCGTGAAAAAATATAACCAGTTAATAGGGGCAGGGAAAAAAGTAGCAGCCATTGTCCATGTGACCTGTTAACCCTCTGATAAAACATAAAAAGTTTATATTGTCCGCTGAGAACATCATTTTTATGATAACAAGGAAGTTTGCTGATTTTATAGTATCATTAGAGCATGATGATATACCCTCAGAGGCGTTGGAGAAGGCTAAATTATGTTTTCTAGATTTTCTCGGAGTTTCATTACGGGGATCAAGAGAAAAAAGTGGACTTTCAGCATTAAAAGCCCTGAAGCCTTTCATATCCCATGGTGAATCGACTATTATAGGTCATGGGCGTGGAGACCCATTAAATGCCAGTCTAATTAATGGTATATTCGCTCATAATCTTGACTTGGACGATGGCCACAGGTTAGCCCACTTACATCCTGGAGCATCGGTTATACCAGCGACACTCGCATTAGCAGAAAAAGAAAAAGTCACAGGAAAAAAATTTCTCACATCCATTATAGTAGGCTATGAAATATGCCTAAGCCTAGGGCTTATGATAAACCCATATCACCGTAACATGGGATTCCATTCCACAGGCACTTGTGGAACATTCGGGGCAGCTGCAGCTAGTGCGAAGATCCTAAATTTAAATAAAAAACAGACACTAGATTGCCTAGGATTAGCAGGTACCCAGGCTGCGGGGCTTCTTGAATCTGATCATAAAGGTAGTATGGGAAAACATTTACATGCAGGTAGAGCAGCCCAATCCGGAGTGCTTTCCGCCCTCCTTGCACTTGAGGGATTCACCGGGGCAGATACCATAATAGAAGGTGATGAAGGCTTCTTGAATGCTATGAGTCCAAAACATGATACTCACCTAGAATTGGGTGGTTTCCATATCAGAAAAATTTATATGAAAAAATATCCCATCTGCAGGCATCTCCATTCCACCATAAACGCGGCCGCGAAAATACTCGATTCTCTAGGAACAGAATCAATCAATGAAGATATTGTGGATGAAATAATTGTAAAAACATATAAAGTGGCAGCAGAACACGACAATTACAACCCAAAGAACATAGAATCTATAAGACAGAGCCTGCCATTTTCACTCGCACTATTCCTATTAAATGGGGATCTAAGATTAGAGAACATGAAAAAATTCAAAAAAGCCCAAAGACTTGCCAAGAAAATCAAGATAGAAACCAGCAAAAAAATGAATTATCTCTACCCGGAAAAAAGACCTTCGAAGGTCATTTTAAGATTAAAAGATAAAAGCTTAGAATCTTCGAGCATGTTAGCCCATGGAGAACCAGAAAAACCATTTACAAAAGAAGACATCCTGAAAAAATTTAAAATCCTAAACAATGGATATGATATCCAAAAATTAAAAGTCCTAGATAAAATAGAATCAAGCACCATGGACGAGCTAATGGACAAATTAGACCTACGGAGGAAAACCCCATGAACAATAGAGAATTTCTAGAAAATCTCGGTATAAAAAGCGGTTACCCTCTCAAAGAATCAGAAAAAACATTCAAAGACGGCGCACAGTATCGTTTCGAAGTCCCTGGGATACAAAAACCTTCAACCCTCAGAAGCCTCATAGACGCCCTTGAAGAATATGATGTAACAATCCACAGAGTAACTCAAACAAAGGGTATAATGCTACTCACAGACCAAGAAATCCAAGAAATGGTCGAAATCGCTGCAGATGCAAAACTGGAACTATTCCTAAGTGTAGGGCCCAGGGCAACTTATGATACGAGCGCAACCGCGAAAACTAGAGAAGGTGCGAGGATAGGATATCGTCTCAGGGGCTACGAAAACCTATTATACGCCCTTGAAGACGTTAAAAGAGCCGCCAATATAGGTGTTAAGGGTATAGTAGTATATGATGAAGGAATGCTATGGGTGCTCAACAAGATGAGAAAATCAGGCCACCTCCCAGAAGATCTTCGCTTTAAAGTTTCAGCACATTGTGGACATGGCAACCCAGCATCCGCCCTACTACTAGAAAAGATTGGAGCAGACTCATTCAATCCAGTTAGGGACCTCCCAATACTTATGCTAGCCTCCATCAGAAACACCATAAGAATACCAATAGATTTACATACAGAAAATCCACAATCCTCAGGGGGTTTTATAAGACACTATGAAGTGCCGGATATGATACGGTACACTGCCCCAGTTTACCTCAAAACAGGAGGCTCAATCGCGAAAAAACATGGATGGGACACCACAAAGACGGAAGCAAAGGAAAGGATAAGACAAGTACAACTCGTACAATCAATGATCGAAAGATACTACCCAGAAGCCCAAGCCTCTCCAAGGGGCGGTAAAGACCTTGCAATACCGGTGATCAGATGAACCTCGTTACAAGAGTGAAGAATGCTCTGATAAAAGCAAGTACAAGTTATACAAGTGACATTAGAAGAGCATACAAAAGAGCCCTCAAAAGAGAGGAAGATGAAAATGCAGCTTGGGTGCTCAAACTAATCCTAGAAAATGAGAAAATAGCAAGAAAAGAAAAAAGGCCACTCTGTGACGATACTGGGATCCCCCATGTCATCATCGAAATCGGAGAAAAAGTCACCCCACCCAGTGGCTTCCTAAGCCAGATAAAAGAAGGAATAAAAGAGGGTTTAAAGGAATTGCCGGGAAGGCCCATGGCCGTGAAAGGAGATGAAATTCAACGTATAGAACAAAGCAAAGGCCTATATGATGATCCTTCAATGGTCGCGCCCCCATCCTTTCTAATGGATGCAATAAGCGAGGACATTATAAAGATCCATATTTTAATGTTAGGTGGGGGGCCTGAAATACGCGCTCGTACATATAGAGTTTTCCATCGTCATAATAACAGAAAATTATTTGAAGAAGTTCTCACATGGATGAAAACAGAGATTCCAATGTTGGGGTGCACTCCCTGCATCCCAGCCATTGGCATTGGAAGGACTCATTTTGAGGCCACTTCTCTCATGCTTAAGGCTATGGCCAATGGTGACCTTGACAGACAATCAAAGATCGAAGAATATTTAACAGAAGCTATTAATAGGACTGGTGTGGGTGGCCTAGGACTTGGAGGATCCGTAACAGCCTTGGGATCCTTTATCAAGATCGGGCCCCAGAGAGCCAGTGGCGTGAGGATAGTTTCTATGAGGTTTTCTTGTTGTGTGGAGCCGAGAAGGGCGACAATAATATTATGAGGTGTGATCAATGGCAATAAGGAAAGAATCGCTTGAAAAAATATTCGATGTTAATGTCTCCCGTTGGAAAACTAGTATTAGTTGGATTGAAGAAGATTTCATCGTTACACGCGGATATTTCCAAGAGGATTTGATTGGGAATGTTTCATTTGCTGATGTTGTCTTCTTATTATTGAAGGGAGATTTACCCTCCAAAGAGGAGTCTATGATGCTTGATGCTATACTTGTATCTTTCTGTGATCATGGTGTTACCCCACCCAGCACGCAGATCGCTCGTTTAGCAGCATCTACAGGTTCTCCTTTACATGCTTCCGCAGCAGCTGGACTTTTAGCTTTTGGAAGAGAACATGCAGGGGCCATTCAGGATTGTATGAAGCTCCTCCAGGAGACTCTGAAGGATGATGGTGAGGTTTCTCAACTTGCAAGGGAGATTGTCCATGATTATCTGGAAAGGGATGAGAGGATACCCGGTTTTGGTCATAGGTATCATAGTAGGGATCCTAGGGCGGCTAGGATATTGGAATTAGCGAGGAAGTATAAATGTATGGGGAGACATGCCCAATTAGCATTGGAAATAGAAAAGGTTTTAAATCGGTTGAAGGATATTAATATGAATATTGATGGTGCTAATGCGGCAATATTGTCAGATCTTGGATTCCATTGGGAAATTGGGACAGGCATGTTCATGATAGGAAGATTACCAGGGTTGATAGCTCATATAAGTGAGGAAAAGATGGAAGAGAAGCCCTTCAGGAAGACCCTGGACCTTGGGGACATAGAATATCATGGAAGAAAACCAGATAGGATAATGAGGGGATGAAATCCTTTTACTCATAAAATTTATGAAATTATTATGGAAGTGGAATGAAATAGTAAAAGATAAATATACTCATAAGATAGACCTTTCACTATACAAAGGGTGGTTTAAATGGCAACAATAGCAGAAGCTATCATGGTGATAAAAAAGGCTGAAAATGATGCTAACAAGCTAATACAGGAGTCAAAGGATAAATCATCCCAGATGATCGAAGATGCTAGGGTGAAAGCGCTGGAGATCATAGAAAGTGCTAAAAGAGAGGCTGAAGACGAAGCAGAGGCCATGATATACGAATCAAAGGCGCAGGCTAGGAAGGAAGCAGCAGAAATTTCAAGTGAAACTAAAAGGAAAACAGAAATCCTAAAATCCAAGGCCATGGATAAAATTGATGAAGCAGCAGAACTTATCATAAAAACAATAATCTAGAGTTGAGTAAAATGTTTCTACCAGCAAGGATGCGTAAACTTAAAATCATAACCTTTGAGAAATACACAGACCCTGTGATCCGATCCTTGCACGAAGAAGGAATAACACAAATAGATAACATATCGGAGCGTATACAAGAAGACCCACAATGGGCCCAACTATTAAAACCTTCAAAACCCACACCCCAAACTACTAGGATAGCATCCCTCCTGATGAGAACAACAAGTATAATAGATTTCATGGACACACTAATAACCAAGAAAAAAAAGATAAAAGAGGTTATAAAAGAATTCCTCAACCCCCCAATCCCAAAAAAGAGGAAAGTAGAAGAATTAGATTCAGAATCATTAATAAAGAAAGCAGAAAAGGAATTATCAAAGGTAGAAACGAAGATAAAATCCCTTGAAAGTAAATTAAACCAATTAGACACGGAAAAGGGAGATCTAGAGTCCACTATAAACCTATGGGGGAAACTAGTCGATTTCGATATTGATTTTACCGATATAGAAGAATCTAAGTACATAACAGCCATCGTAGGGAAAATACCCATTGAAAAGTTCAAAAAGGCACCTGAGAAGATAAAAGAGATAACAGACGAATTCGCAATCTTTGACATGGAAACAGAACCCCCAACCGAAAGAAAAGTATTCCTAATAACACTAAAAGAACACGAAGATACAATAGCAACCCTATTAAGGAGAATGGACTTCGAAAGATTCGAAATAGCAGGCCTCAAGGGCAAACCCTCAGAAGTAATCCGAAAATCCAAGGAAAGACTTAAGGAAATCCACAAAGAAAGAAAAGACACAATCAAAGAAGTGGAAAAGATAAAAAACGAATGGGAAGAAGAACTCCTCATACTCAAAGAACAACTTACAATCGAAAAGGAAAGAAACGAAATATACTCAGCATTCGGCGAAACAGAAAACACCGTAATGCTAGAAGCATGGGTTCCCCTCAAAGATTGTGAAAAGGCCGAAAAGATCATTAAAGAGGCCAGCGAAGAACACTGCGTTATTGAACGTGAAAAACCAAGCACCAACGACGATGACGTGCCAATACTCCTCGAAAACCCAAGATTCGCAAAGCCATTCGAAACATTCATAAAAATGTACTCACCCCCAAAATATAACGAATACGATCCCACGATTTTCATGGCCTTAATACTCCCATTCTTCTTCGGCTTCTGCCTTACAGACGCATTCTATGGGATAATAGATGCCCTAGTCGGATTCATATTATACCAGGGCCCCGGGAAGGTTAACAAGTTTATGAGAAGCTTCGGCATAATATTCATGGCATGCGGCCTATGGGCATTCATCCTCGGAATGGTTACAAACGGATTCTTAGGCGACTTTTTCCCACGCTTCTTCCACATAAACCTCCCCACAGTAATCCCATTAATAGATGCGTTTAAAGAACCGCAAAACGTACTCTTAATGGCCCTAATCGTGGGCGTGTTACATATAAACTTCGGACTCATTGTAGGTGCAAGAAACAATATAAAAATGGGTAACATGCGTGAGGCCATGGGATCCCAGATAGTATGGCTCATACTCGAATTGGGCATACTTTTAGCTGCCTTAGGCTGGTTATTCAACATATTCCCATTAATGGTAGTTGGAGGTGGTATAGCCGTCCTAGGGATCATACTACTAGTCTACTATAATGGACTCTTCGGACTCATTGACGCTTCAGGATTCCTAGGGACTATACTATCATATTCAAGATTGTTAGCCCTCTGCTTATCCACGGGGGGCATGGCCATGACAGTTAATATTGTCACAGAAATATGCGCCAACCTCATACCAGTGATTGGAGTGGCCCTAGCACCCATAATATTTGTATTTGGCCATATTGCCAATGACACATTCCAGAGTCTTGGCGCTTTCATACACTCACTCCGTTTACATTATGTGGAGTTTTTCTCCCAATTCTTTATGGGAGGAAAGAGAAAATTCAACCCATTTAGTGCTGAAAGAAAACTTACCAAAATAGAGAGGTGAAAAGAATGGTTGAGATTACACTAGGAACAGCTATGGCGGCTGTAGGAGCTGGAATAGCTATAGCATTCGCAGGTTTCGGATCAGCCATGGCTCAAGGAAACGTAGCAGCTGCAAGTGTAGGTGCAGTTGCGGAAAAACCTGAAATGTTCGCGAGGGGCATTATATTCACCGCCCTGCCAGAAACCCAGGCTATCTACGGATTCCTTATAGGAATATTAGTTATAGTATTCTCAGGAATCCTAGGTGGCGGTAAAGCACTTGGCACAACAGGCGGTATCATAGCCCTCAGCGCAGGTTTAGCCATAGGAGTTGCAGGTTTCGGATCAGCTATAGCCCAGGGAAACGTAGCAGCAGGAAGTGTAGGTGCAGTTACTGAAAACCCTGAAATGTTCGCGAGGGGCATTATATTCACCGCACTGCCAGAAACCCAGGCTATCTACGGATTCCTTATAGCAATACTCTTGCTCGTTGGTGGCGTTATGGGAGGAGGCTAAATAGATGGACCCTGGAGTGGACAAGATTGTCTCTAGCATAATCTCCGAGGCCCAGGAAAATGCTAACAAGATAATCAGCGAAGCTGAAAAGAAAGCAGAATCCATAATAGAAGATGGTGAAAAAAGAGCAGCTATCGAAAAAGAAAAAATACTGGAAAGTGCTAGGAAACAAGCTCGGATGCAATATCACCAGTTAATATCAGAGGCTAAGATGAAGGCTAGAAGGGCTGAATTGGAGGCGAGGGAAGAGATAATCACTGAGGCGTTCAAAAAGGCTGAAGAAGAATTACAGAAGATAACAAGTAGTAAAGATGAAAAATACATCCAATCATTAGAGAATATTATAAAGGAAGCCGCCACCGAAATTGGGGGAGGAGAACTGATAGTCCACGTCAAGGAGGATGATAAAGAAAAGATAAAGGACTTAGATTCCATCGCAGAGGATGTTAAATCAGCCACTGGCAAAGATACCAGCCTAGAACTTGGTGAACCCATACAGACCATTGGAGGAGCCATAGTTAAAACCAAGGATGGGAGAATAGAAGTCAACAACACAATCGAGGCGAGACTTTCAAGGTTCGAAAAGTTTCTGCGTTCAGAGGCGGCAAAAATCCTCTTTGATTAAAAAATGGAGAGATCACACATGATTGACAGCCCCACCATGCTAAAGGCGCTGATAAGTATAATAGCAGCTGCAGGAGCCATCATCATAGTAGTACCCACAATAAGGTTTCTCAGGGATGTTGTACCATTCGCATATCCCACAGCAAGAGTGAGAGCAAGAATGGGGCGTTTATTCACAGACAGACAACTCACAGAGGTCATGGAAACTGAAAACCTTAGAGAGTTCAAAAATTACCTAAGGGGCTTCCCAGATTACGCAAAATACATAGACGAATACCCTATAGAAAAAGCCCTTGAAAGCCAACTTGCAGAAATCTACCAATTAATCACAGAAATAGCACCAAAAAGGATAAAAAAAGTATTCGAGGCACAGTTTAAAAAATGGGATATCAAAAACATAAAAAGCCTCTTAACAGCAAAAGATACTGGTTTGAGTCCAGAGGAAACAACGAACCTCCTAATACCATTTGGCGAATTAAAAGACAAACTAAAAAAGTTAACAGACCTTAAAACAGTCCAGGATATAATAACAGCCCTCGAAGACACAGAATATGGCCCAATACTCGAAGCAGCCCTCTCAGATTATGAGAAGACAAGGATGCTACTACCATTTGAAGCCGCCCTCGATAAATACTACATGGAAACCATCCTAGAAGTCCTAGAAGAATTATCAATCCCAAAAGAAGATGCTGAGATACTGCGCACATACTTCGGCGCGCAAATAGACGCCACAAACCTCAAAATAATACTCCGTGCAAAGGCCGACAACCTCAAATACGAAGACATAAGCCCATACATAATACCAGAAAGTTACCAATTACCCGAATGGAAACTAGAATACCTCATGGAGGCAGAAGACATAAAAGGTATAATAAATGAATTAGAAGGCACAGACTATGGTCCAATACTCGCAGAAGCACTCCCAGAATACGAAGAGACTGGATCTCTAGCCACATTTGAAAGAGCGCTGGAAAAGTATATCAATGAGACCGCAAGAACATTCGCATTAAAAAGGCCCCTCGGTGTAGGTCCCATAATAACATTCCTCAGCAGAAAAGAGGCTGAAATCAAAAACCTCAAAGTGATCGCGCGCACTAAAAGAGAACCAAGCTTCCCAGAACCCATACTTAAGGAGATGTTAATATGAGCACACAAATAGCAGTAGTTGCAGATTCAGACACCGTAACAGGCTTCAGACTAGCAGGTATAAAAGAAGGACATGCCGTGGAAACCCCAGAAGAAGCTGAAAAGATCATCAGAGACCTTATAAAAAAAGAGGTTTCTATTATAATCGTCACAGAAAAGATTGGTGACGAATTAAGAGAATTTATTGATGAAGCCACCGGATCACGCGCATTACCAATAATAATAGAAATACCCGACAAATACGGTCCCTCCGAAGAAAGAGTAGAACCCCTAAGAGAGCTTATCAAAAGAGTAATTGGAATAGAGTTGGTAAAATGATAAAGAAAGGAAAAATTATTAAAGTCGCAGGTCCCGTTATCATCGCGGAAGGAATGAGAGGCACCCAAATGTATGAAATGGTAAGAGTAGGTGAAGAAAAACTAATAGGAGAAATCATCGAACTTGAAGGTGACACAGCCACAGTTCAAGTTTACGAAGAAACAACAGGAATCAAACCAGGAGAAACAGTAGAAAGCACAGGAGGCCCCCTCTCAGTAGAATTAGGCCCAGGGATCATCGGCTCAATCTTCGACGGTATACAAAGACCACTAGAAAACATCAAAATACTAACAGGAGACTACATACAAAGAGGTGTTGACGTACCTCCAATCCCAAAGGACAAAAAATGGGAATTCAAACCACTAGCAGAACCCGGACAAAAAGTACAAGGTGGAGACGTTATCGGAGAAGTCCAAGAAACCTCAGCAGTCACACACAAAATAATAATACCACCAAACATTTCAGGGACGCTGAAAAGCATAGAACCACAAGGAGAATACACAGTAGTAGACACCATAGCAGAAGTAGAAACAGAAACAGGCCCCGAGAAGATCCAGATGATGCAAAAATGGCCAGTTAGGAGGCCAAGACCATACAAGAAAAAACTAGACCCTGACGTGCCCCTCATAACCGGTCAAAGGGCGCAGGACACATTCTTCCCAGTGGCAAAGGGTGGAACAGCAACAATACCAGGACCATTCGGTTCAGGGAAAACCGTAACCCAACAACAGTTAGCTAAATGGGCTGACGCAGACATCATAGTCTATGTAGGATGTGGAGAAAGGGGTAATGAGATGACGGAGGTTCTCAAGGACTTCCCAGAACTCGAAGACCCAAAAACAGGAAAACCACTTATGGACAGGACAGTGCTCATTGCAAACACATCAAACATGCCAGTAGCTGCAAGGGAAGCATGTGTATACACCGGTATAACCATCGCCGAATACTTCAGGGACATGGGATACGACGTCGCACTCATGGCAGACTCAACATCAAGATGGGCAGAGGCCATGAGAGAAATCTCAGGCCGACTCGAAGAAATGCCAGGCGAAGAAGGCTACCCAGCATACCTAGCATCAAGACTTGCACAATTCTATGAAAGAGCTGGCAGAGTCATAACAGCCGGGACAGAAGACAAAATAGCATCAGTATCAATAGTAGGCGCGGTATCACCACCAGGAGGGGACTTCTCAGAGCCGGTTACACAGAACACCCTAAGAATATGTAAAGTGTTCTGGGCACTTGACGCTTCACTCGCAGACAAAAGACACTTCCCAGCTATAGACTGGCTCCAAAGCTACTCACTCTACATTGACAGTATAGAAACATGGTGGGCTAAAAACGTCGACCCAGAATGGAGAAACACAAGAGATAATGCAATGGCACTACTACAAAAAGAAGCCGAACTACAAGAAGTAGTACAACTCGTAGGACCCGACGCTTTACCAGACAGGGAAAGAATAACCCTCGAAACCACGAGGATGATACGTGAAGACTTCCTCCAACAGAACGCTTACCACGAAGTCGACACATACTGCTCGCCAAAAAAACAGTTAAAGATGCTCAAAATTATAATGAAATTCCATGAACATGCAACAGAAGCACTAGAGAGAGGAGCCCCAGCAGCAGACCTTGTAAACCTGCCAGTCAAAGAGGAAATCGGACGTATGAAATACATACCCGAAGATGAATTTGATGAAAGAGTCAAAGAAATCGAAGAGAAGATCGTCCAACAATGTAATGAGGTGTTAAGATGAAAGTAGATATTAAAACCCGAGAATACACCACTGTAAGTGAAGTGTCAGGGCCCCTCATGATAGTGGAAGGCGTTGAAGGAGCAGCATATGGGGAAATCGTTGAAATCGAAACACCAACTGGCGAGAAAAGAAGGGGCCAGGTACTTGAAGTGCGAGAAGACATCGCCGTTGTACAAGTATTCGAGGGTACAAGCGACCTTAACACTGAAACGACAAAAATACGCTTCACAGGAGAAACAGCAAAGATAGGCGTCTCTATGGACATGCTAGGCCGCATATTCGACGGCACAGGGAAACCCATAGACGGCGGCCCAGAGATCATCCCAGAAAAAGAACTTGACATTAACGGTTACCCAATAAACCCCTCAGCAAGAGCATTCCCTGCAGAGTTCATCCAGACAGGTATATCAACAATCGATGGGATGAACACCCTCGTCAGGGGACAGAAACTACCCATCTTTTCAGGTTCAGGATTGCCACACAATGAACTGGCAGCCCAAATCGCAAGACAAGCAAAAGTCCTTACAGAAGAGAGTGAATTCGCAGTCATATTCACAGCCATGGGTATAACACACGAAGAAGCCAATTACTTCATGCGAGACTTTGAACAAACCGGCGCCCTCGAACGTGTAACAGTATTCATGAACCTTGCAGACGACCCCGCCATTGAACGTATAATCACTCCAAGGATGGCCCTTACAACAGCCGAATATTTCGCATTCGAACATGACATGCACGTACTAGTCATACTCACAGATATGACAAATTATTGTGAGGCCTTAAGGGAGATATCAGCTGCTAGGGAAGAAGTCCCTGGTAGGAGAGGATACCCAGGGTACATGTACACGGACCTCGCGAGCATCTATGAAAGAGCAGGTCGTATAATCGGCAAGAAGGGATCAATAACCCAGATGCCGATTTTGGTCATGCCACAAGACGATATTACACACCCAATACCAGACCTCACAGGTTACATTACAGAGGGCCAGGTGGTGCTCAGCCGCGAACTCCACCGTAAAGGTATATATCCACCGGTAGATGTTCTACCATCACTATCAAGGCTCATGAGTGGTGGTATAGGAGAGGGAAGGACTAGAGAGGATCATAGTGGGGTTTCAGACCAATTATATTCCGCATATGCAGAAGGCCGAGACCTCCGCGACCTAGTTGCCGTGGTGGGTGAAGAAGCATTAACTGACAGGGACCGTAAATACTTGCAATTTGCTGATGAATTCGAAAAAAGGTTTATAAACCAGGAACGTGACGAGGACAGGTCAATAGAAGAGACTCTTAACATTGGTTGGGAGCTTCTAAGCATATTACCACGCGCAGAACTCAAGAGAGTGGCTGAAGAGCACATTGACAAATACTTACCAAAAGGGGAATAAACACCCAAAAAGGAACATCTTTTACCTTTTATTGGGGGGATGAACTTTGGCGCAAGAAATAATTGAAGGAATCAACCCAACCAGGATGGAACTTCTAAAACTTAAACAGAGAGAAAAGCTCGCTGTCAAGGGATATAATCTACTAAAGGAAAAAAGAAACGCCCTCATCATGGAATTCTTCAACATACTAGAGAGGGTTAGAGGGGCACGTGAAAGAGTCGAGAAGAAATTGAAAGAAGCATTCGAAGACCTGACAGAAGCGCAGATAATGATGGGGGACATGGCCGTTAACAAAGCCGCCATGGCAGTTAAAGAGTTTCTCAAAGTTGAAATCGATTCCAGGAATATAATGGGTGTTGTTGTCCCAGTAGTTGAAATAGAATCAACAGAAAGATCCATGGTCGAGCGAGGATATGGTCTAGTAGACACTTCTGTTAAACTTGACGAGGCTGCTAAAAAATTTGAGGAATCAGTATCCCTCATAGTAGAATTGGGTGAGATAGAAAAAAGTGTAAGGTTGCTTGCAGGGGAGATAGAATCCACAAAAAGGAGGGTTAACGCCCTTGAAAACATAATTATACCAAGGCTACAGAATACAGTCAGTTACATTGAAATGCGATTAGAGGAGATGGAAAGAGAGAACTTTGTGAGATTGAAGATGATTAAAGAATCCATGGAGATGGAGTAATGGTCAGAATATTAACAAGACTTGGCGAGGTTAAAAGGGCAACTGAAAAATACGCGAAAGAACTAGTTGATTTCAGATTACTAGATGCTGATATCTACGGTCATTTGAGGGCTATACTTGCAGCTGAAAATGTAAAGGTGAAAGCAGGGGAAATAAAACCCATCAGAATAAAGAGGATTAGGATCCCCAGCAATCATATAGTTTACTTGTGTGCTTATGCAACTCACGGACTAGGACATGTAATCGCGGCTGGAGAAGAGGTGCCTCTACCCATCAGTATGGAGAGAATCGCAGACCACGCAACCTTTGCAGCGGCCCTTAGTGGTGAGATAAAGAAGAATGACCTTCTAGGTGTCCTGATACTTCTACCAATAGAATTAACCCATTAAATATTGATCCCATTGGGGGGACTGTTAGGGCCCCCATCTAAATTCTCCCTTTACTCAGCTGCTTGATGATCTCGTCAATGTCATTAATTAATTCATTTATCTTTTCTCTGATTTCATTGTAGGGTTTTATTCTGGCTTCTCGATCCTTTTCAATTTTCTTCAATACCTTTAGTCTTAGTGTGTGCGAGTCTTTTCCCGCCAACCTTTTGAATAGTGATGGATTCGCCTCGTAATCTTCTATTTCCCGGCGGATGGCTATTCTCTTTATAAGATAACCCACCTCGATATCCCGTATATCCTCCACCACCTTCTTTTTTAACCTTCTAAGGATCCTCTTCTTCCTTTTCACTTCTATTAACGTTTTTTGGAGCTTTGAAGGCGTGGAAGTGTCAATTTCCAAGTCTTCAACCTCTTTTATTAACTTGTAATAATAATCCAACCTCATTTTTGTCATGGCCTATGCAAATTTAAATTGGACTTCAAGGATGCCATCATGTACCCTGCATTTTGTGTCTATGTCTTCAT
Organism: Methanobacteriaceae archaeon 41_258; assembly: GCA_001507955.1. Taxonomy (GTDB): domain Archaea; phylum Methanobacteriota; class Methanobacteria; order Methanobacteriales; family DSM-23052; genus Methanothermobacter_A. The sequence continues at coordinate 17,670 of LGEU01000009.1, forward strand.
GTTTCTTCTCCAATTCTCGGATACGATAGAAGACATTTGTAAGCGCACTTGTGGTGAATCTTCCAAACTCATTTTCACCCTTGGATGAGACAAGGAGAATTGAAACCTCCCCATCCTTTATCCTGACATTGTAATTTATCGCATTAAGGTATATAGCATCAGCCAAGCGTAAAAGAATCTTGATATACTTTATTGGGAGTCCGCTTGTACTTATAAGTTCTTTTATTTTATCATTTTCTCTGCATTGTTCAATATCAATATCCAACTTAACATCCCCCATGGATACTTTGATATTTTATAAGATATTAATATATTGTGATGAGAGATGAGATGGATAGAACTGAAAGACTTATAAAGAAGCAGATTGTCATCCTTAACAGGCACGTGCCAAGGAAGAGGAAAACCCTCAAGGAACTCCTAGGAGAGGAAAAACCCCATGTAATCGGGGCGGATGGGAGCAGACACAGGTTCAAGACAGACGAACTTAAGTTCATAGCCTCATTACTCTCCGAGAATGAACAGGAACGTCTCAGATTACCCATATATATAGAAATAGATGCGACAATTTCTGGTGCGAGGATAAAAGGGAAACTAGAAGCTAAAATAGTCTCATATATTATAGGAAGAGAAATAGACGAATATGATATACCAGATGAGATACACATTTACAATCCTGAGATCAGGATTCTGAGAAGAGAACTCCCAACCACAACCCAATATATTTTCCTCGTCAACAATTTGGAGGGTGTCAAATGACTAGGGACCCTATTGAGGAATACCTTAAAGACCCTGATAGGAGAGCTAAAGTATTCCTAATACTAACATGGGGTATGATACTTACAAGGATACTAATAGCAATAGGACTCATCATATTCATACTAATACTCTTGGGTATAATAAAGGTGCCTGTCTAGGACTTTTAATCTCCCCATAACCTGTTTAAAACTCCTTTTAATATTCCCAAGGAGAATGTTGAGATTTTCGTGAGAATCGAGTAAGGTTACCAGCGGCTCACCTGCTTCTATTATGGAACCATCACAGGGTATATCATATACTCTTGGGAGGTTGAGATCGCCAACCTGGCACTTGAAAGGGGTATAAATTATCTTCTTCATCGTATATTTCTTCCTTGGGGGTTCATTTATGAGTTCGCCTTCACAGGCGCTGATATGAGCAGATAACATGTTAATGCCAAGGGAGAGTTGAGCGCATTCAAAAGTGCCTTGTATGCGAGGATTAACTTCAATCACGTATAAACCATCTGGGGATAAAACCATGTCAACACCGTTTGATCCTAGAAGAGCCAAGTTTCTGATCACGTCTTCTCCTACTTTTTTAATCTCAGGGTAGGGTGCGGGCACTATATTCCCTGCATATATAAGATTATCTTCCCATCCTCTGATATTAGTGTTTATCAGTTGCCTACTTGTCAAGATAGTCATAACGTCTTTGCCAGTGGAGAGTACAGAAGCGCTTAAATGTAATCCTTCAATAAATTCTTGGAGGATAAATGGGCCTCTAGGATCTTCTCTATAATCTGATATGGGGGAAACTCCAAAACCTCCAGATCCTATTAAAGGTTTTATTAGGAATCTTTTTTCTGGTTTCTGTTTTTGTATCTCCCATGCTTCTTCCATATCATCTAATTTATAAGTTTCTGGGACTTTGAATTTCCCACATAACCTTTTATATAAAGTGTATTTGTCTTCTATTTTCTGAGTTTTTTTGTTACCAAGGATTTTCCGGGAAGGGAAATCCTCAGGGAACCCTCCACTTAAAACTATGATCTTGTCGACTTCATCTAAAAAATCCTCTGCTAAAACTTTAAGATTTGATGGTTTAAATTTCTCATGGAACCTCCCTGAAGATTTTAGGGGTTCCTGTTCTAGTATGCACCTTCTTTCATGGTAAGAATCAAAATCCTTTGGACAATAATAACTTACAGAATAGACCTCAAATCCAAGATCATATGCCGCCTTTGCAACAGGTCTTGTATTCACACCTACTATGAGAAGTCTCTCCATTTCCAAAACCTTCAAAAAAATGATATAGGATGATAGTCCCGAGCGGAGTCGAACCGCTGTCACCGGGTCCAAAGCCCGGTAGGATTACCACTACCCCACGGGACTATGAGAATCTGCCCAAAAGGAAGATGGTATAGTCCCGAGCGGAGTCGAACCGCTGTCGATGGGTCCAGAGCCCATCAGGATTGCCACTACCCCACGGGACTATAAAATAGTGAACTACTCCACTTGACGGGCGGGGTTTCCTGCT
>LGEU01000161.1 GCA_001507955.1 Methanobacteriaceae archaeon 41_258
ACTCTTAGAGATCCTAGAGCCTCTAGGAGAATTCCCAGAAGTCGAGGAGGAAAAACTTGAAGCATATGCTGTTATAACAGCAATGGGGCCCACCTATTTTTGGTTCCAATTCATAGAACTTGAAAGATTAGCAAAATCATTTGGCATGGACGATGAAGAGGCTAAAAAAGCCATAGAAAAGATGGTGAAAGGAGCTGTTGACGTCCTCTATCATCCCAAGCTCAAAAGAGATGAAATCCTAGACCTAATACCAATAAAACCCCTAAGTGAAAGTGAAGCTAAGATAAAATCCATCTATAAAGACAAACTAGAAGCCATCTTCAAAACAACTAAAATGATAATATGCTAATAGAAGTTAAGAATCTCAGTAAACGATTCGGGAACATTCAAGCAGTTGATAATATAAACTTCAGTGTCAAAAAAGGTGAAATATTCGGTTTCCTCGGACCCAACGGAGCCGGTAAAACCACCACGGTGAGAATGTTAACAGGCATAATAAAACCAGATAATGGTCAAATAAATATTCTAGGCCAGGACATGACAAAGGATCCGATAAAGGTTAAAGAGAAGATCGGCGTTGTCCCAGAGACCTCTAATGCATACCTAGACATCACAGGCTGGGAGAATATGATGCTCACCGCAGGACTCTATGACATCCCCAAAAAACATGCTAGCAAACGTTCAAAAGAACTCCTGGAAGATTTTGACATTTACAATAGAAGAAACCATAAGGTTAAGGGTTATTCTAAAGGGATGAAACAGCGCCTAATACTCTGCATGGCACTTATACACAATCCTCTAATTCTGTTCCTTGACGAGCCCACCAGCGGTCTCGACGTTCAAAGCAGCATCAAAATAATAGAAAAACTTAAAAGGATAAAAAAAGAGGGTAAAACCATCTTCCTAACAACCCATAACATGTGGGAAGCTGAGAAACTCTGTGACAGGATAGCCATAATAAACAAAGGGAAAATCGCGGCAATAGACGAACCAAGATTCCTCAAGGAACTAACAGAAGAAATGAAAAAAGTTGAGATAACATTCGAAGAAAAACCCAACTTCGAAAATATAAAAAAGCTTATCAGAGCACCAATCACTAAAACAGGAGATAAAAGTTTCATAGTAGAATCTGAGGATATAACCGAAATTATCTGGAAAATAAGCAAATTTACAATGGAAAATAACCTGAGGATAACCTCATTAAACACTCTAACCCCATCCCTAGAAGAAGTTTTCATAAAAATAATAGAGGGGAGATAAATTGGGCCAATTAAACCGTGCGCTAACAATAACAAAAAAGAACATCCTCATATATTATTTGAAGGGGCCGGTGATAATATTCGGCATCCTCATACCAGTATTTTTCTTTTTGGCCTTTATAGCGGGGGGTAAGCACCTACCCTGGAGTTTCCTTATAAGTGGGCTTATAAGTATGACAGTATTCTTCACCGCAACCTCAGTATCCCCCGTGATAATGCCATGGGAGGCTCAAATGAACACGCTAGAAAGGCTCGTAGCATCCCCAGTTTCGATCTATGCGATAATAGTCGGTGACATATTAGCATCTATCTGTTTTAGTTTCCTGATAACTGTCGTACCAGTAATATTAGCATTAGTCACTAATATAACCATCAAAAACCCTCTAATTTTTGTACTTGGGATTATATTAGCTGCTACATGTTTCTCAGTCCTTGGAAGCTTGTTGTCAACGCCAAAAACGAACCTCCCATCTAATATTATGATGTTATCATCTCTTATCAAATTCCCCCTCGTATTTATAAGTGGAATATTCATACCTTTAGAAATGATGGGCTGGGGAAACTACATAGCCATATTCTCACCACTAACCTACACAATGGAGATTGTGAGATACTCAATGCAAGGAACACACACATACCCCATAATCATGGATATAGTTTCCTTGATATTATTCACCATAATTTTCTTCATAGCCTCTATAAAACTACACGAGGCGAACATCCCACACAGAATATAAGGGAGGTATAATTTGTGTACAAGAAGATATTATTGGCTACAGATGGATCCAAATGTTCCAGGATAGCTGCGGAACATGCTATTAAGATCGCGGAACAGAATAATGCGGAGTTAATCGTCCTAACAGTGACCGAAACATACCCCATTGAAAGGCTTCCAGTTGAAGACCTGGCGCGTAAAGTGATCCAACTCTTCAAA
>LGEU01000010.1 GCA_001507955.1 Methanobacteriaceae archaeon 41_258
TAGGATTAAACGTATTCCAAGAAATTGAATTAGAGAAGGTGTTCAAACCAATCACAAGATACACTTTCAAACCAAAAAATGGTGAAGAAACCATATCAGTATTGAAAAAAGCCCTACTCTATTCTAGGATAGAGCCCATGGGCCCCATCCACATTAATATAAATAAAGACATATTCCAAGAAGAGATAAGGGAGGATATACTATCACAGGGGGTGGAATATTCCCCCACAAGGAATTACACTAATATGGAGAAGGCTATCAATTTATTAGAGTCCTCTAAGAGGCCTCTCATAGTTGCCGGTGCTGGCGTGCTCTGGGGTCGAGCTGCCGATGATCTCAGAGAACTTATAGAAACCCATAATATACCAATTGCGACAACATACCCTGCAAGGGGTGTTATAGGTGAGGATCATCCACTATGCCTTGGAATGATAGGTACAAGGGGCACTCCCACGGCTAATTATGCTGGGAGAAACTGTGACCTGATCATAGCATTAGGTTGCAGGATTTCAGAGAGGACCATGGCCGGATTTGGGGATTCGCCAATAGTACATGTGAATATTGACAGGGAAACATTGAAAGGTGATGTTAACCTCCAAATGGATGTTAAAGAATTCATAAGGAGGATAAAATTTAGATTAGCTCCCCCCACCACTTGGATCAGAGAATTGGAAGAATATTCGATGGTGAATCCCCCAGCATATGATCTTCCACCACTCTTGGAGGATTATCCTCTTAAACCCAGCCAAGTTATACCTAGGATATTTGAATTGGCCCCTGATGCAATAATAGTGAATGATGCTGGAAGCCATACAACTTGGGTTACACTTTATAGGAGGGTATTGGAAAGCCGCTCATTAATATATTCCGGGGCGTTCGGGCCCATGGGTTATGGGCTCCCAGCATCGATTGGAGTCTGCCTGGCAAGACCTGAGAAGAAGATAATTTTGATAACAGGTGATGGCGGTTTCCAGATGACCATGCAGGAACTTGGGACGATAATGGAGAGGAAACTGCCCATTATAATATGTGTATTGAATAATTCTAGTTTGGGTATAGTAAGGCAATGGCAGGAGATGGAGTATGGCGAAAGCTACCAAGTCCGCCTTAAAAACCCTGACTTTGTTAAGTTGGCAAGAGCATATAATATAAAAGCTGTTAGGATAGAAGAACCAGAAAAGTTAAATAGTATTTTTCCCGATATTCTTAGGATGGATGAGCCGGTATTGGTTGAAATAAGAGTTGAAGAAGAAGATATCCCATTACCAACAGGTTTTGATTTGAAGGTGGAGAAGTAGTTGGGTTGGGAAAAGCAGTATCTTGGGATGGTGATTGCAGAATCGGGTATAAAGCTTATAATTCCTGGCTGTGGGAGGGGGTTATAAGTTTTCAAGGCACTCTTCTTTAAGTATTTTGGCGTCTTCGTTTTCTGGGTTTATCGTGAGTGCTCTGTTGAATGACTCGAGGGCTTCTTCGAAGCGGTTTAATTCGAGTAATGTTACGCCACGGTTGCTCCAAAATATATCATTTTCTGGTTCTAACTCTAATGCTTTCTCATAGCATTCCAAGGCATCCTGAAAACTCCCAAGTTCGAATAATGCATTCCCCTTCCTATTCCAGAGTGTTGCGCTTTCATCGTCTTCTAATGCAAACTTTAATGCGTTTTCATAGGATTTTATGGCGTCTTCTTTTTTTCCTAGTTCTGATAGTAGATCGCCCCTTGCATTCCATGCCTCCACATTTCTATCATCTGCTTCAATGGCCTTATCATAGTATTTGAGCGCTTCCTCTGTTTCACCCGTAACCTCTAATATCACTCCATGCCAGTATAATATGGTTGTATCTTCTGGGTTTATCATGAGGGCTCTATTATTAGAATTTAACGCCTCTTTTATGTCACCTGCGTTAAGTAATGTGATGGCTCTGTTGTTCCATATGTATTCGTTTTCTGGGTCTAATCTTAGTGCCTTGTCATAGTATTCTATTGCCTTTTGAAACTTTCCAAGTCTTGTGAGGTTGTCTGCCAGCCTATTTAATATGTAGACGTTTTCCGGATCTAATTTTAGGGCTGCATTATAGCATGTTTTTGATTCTTTATATTTTCCAAGGTCGAATAGTATGTCTGCTTTTTGGATTATCATGGCTTTTTGGTCTATTTTTTCGCCTTCCCATTCATTGATTGGCAGCCTCTTGAATCTTATGATCTGAAATTTGGTTTCATCATCAAGTTCCCCATATATCCTCTCAAATTCTCTTTTAAGCTCGTCAGCATCCTTGAAACCGTCTTCTTGGGCTAGTTTATCATCTTTTATAAGATCTTTAAATTTTATGATCTCTACACTTGTAACTTCTGCTTCGAAAACTTTTTGACGCTCTTTTGATATGAGATTCCAGTAACAGTAGAGCCTATCACCTACCTTTAGGGGTTTCTTCCATAATTTACGTATGGTCATGTTCTTTTCACCGGTTATAAGGTCGATTTGGCGGCTGCTGAATGATAGGATGGGCAATTTACCCCTCCACTGTCATTTATATTTTTCAGATGATGAGATTGCAGAACTTCGCTTATATTTCTTCTTCCCCAAACTCTTGTGTTCTGATCTTCACATTTTCACAATACTCTTTAGCTTTTTTCGCGATATCCCTTAGAATGGGGGGTGATGGTGGATTAACATTTTTGAGTTTGGGGTCGAACACCATCCTGTTCCTGAACTGTTGTATCACATAAAGGTCGCATTGGATTTGGGTGGCGATGTTTATAATATCCTCTGGTTTTAAAAGTCCGGGGACATAGGTGGTTCTGCATTCAAGGAAAACATTTGACTTTGATAGGATATTCATGGCCTCCTGGACTCTAGCCCCATCAAAGCCGAACATCTTCTCATATTTTTCAAATGGGGCTTTAACGTCAAGTGCAACATAATCTACTAGCCCCTTTATCCTATTGATGTATTCTGGCTGGTAGCCGTTGGTGTCCAGTTTCGTTTTAAGATTTTGTGATTTAGCGAATTCTAAGACCTTTTCTAGTTCATCTATTTGGAGAAGTGGTTCTCCACCACTTATTACAAGGGCATCAACCAAATTCTTGGATTCAAGTATTTTATTGTAGATGTCTTTGAGTGGTGCATTTTTTCCTCCGTCTATGAGTTCTGGGTTATGGCAATATGGGCATCTGAACGGGCAGCCAGCGAGGAATATTACAAGTGATGGCATGCCAGGAAAATCCACTGTAGAAATACTATAATCTCCGATCTTCATAAAATCACTCTATGATCTCCTTGAGGGCGTCTATGAACCTATCATCTTCTTTCATTGTCCCCACACTCACACGTATCCAATATTCATCCAAGCCCTTAAAAGATGTGCAATCCCTAACTATAACACCCCTCTTGAGCAGTTCATCAGTCAATTGGCCCGCGTTCATGCCAGTTTCACGTACATCCATTAGTAGATAATTTGCATAGGATTTAAGGACTCTAATCTTATCCACTTGTAAAAGTTTCGAATAGAGGTATTCCCTGCTTTTAATTGAAAAATTAACAGATTTTTTTATATAATCTTTATCAGATAATGTTGCGAGGGCTGCCACATGTGAAAGCCTAGTTAAGCTGAAAACAGGCTTAACACGATGCATGTAATCTATTATCCTAGTATTTGAGATACCATAACCTATGCGCATACCAGCAAGGCCCATGGCTTTTGAAAATGTTCTTAGGATGAGCAGATTCTCATAATCTTCGAGGAGTTTTATGTTACTGATACCTGCAAATTCGAAATAGGCTTCATCCACCACAACCAATGCAGAAGTCGATTCCAGTATTCTGATTATATTATCCTCGCTGATCAAGCCACCAGTAGGATTGTTGGGAGTGCACAGGAAGATAAGCCTTGTTCTATCATTTATAGATTCTATGACAGAATCTGTATCAACGGTGTTTTCTTCCATATCCCATTTTGCATAGACTGGCCTTGCACCATATGGGCGTAGAGTATACTCATAATACATATAGGATGGTAATGGGACGATGAATTCTGAACCAGGATCCATGAAAGTTTTGCCAAGGAGGTCTATTATCTCATCAGCACCATCACCCCCAACTATTATCTGATTGGGGGAGGCTCCTGAATAGTCTGCAATTGCCCTTTTAAGATCATCTAATCCTGATTCAGGGTATCTGTGCATGTTCTTGGTTTCAAGTTTCACTGCTTTAACAGCTTTTGGTGAGGGTCCTAGGGGGTTTTCATTAGATCCGAGTTTCACTATTTCGCTTTCTTTGAGGTTGTATTCTTTGGCTATTTCTTTTATTGATCTCCCAGGCACGTATGGTTCTATTCCTAGTATCGCATCCCTTACCCTGATCATTATAATCCCTTCTTGGCGAGTTTAGAATATCTTAGCGCGTTGTCTTTTATAGACTTTATCTCTTCTTTTGTAAGTTCCCTTATGAGCCTCCCTGGGACGCCGAGTATTAAACTCCCTGGTGGGAATTCTTTCCCTTCGGTGACAACGGTACCTGCTCCTATAATAGAGTCTTGATTGATGGTGGAACCATTGAGGATGGTTGCGTTCATCCCTACAAGGACATTGTTGTTTATCCTGCAACCATGTAATACAGCTGCATGTCCCACGGACACGTAGTCTCCTATGATAGTCTTGAAGCCTTTGCTTGTATGTACCACACAATTGTCCTGGATATTGGAATATGAGCCTATCTTGATGGGTTCGATGTCACCCCTCACCACAGCATTATACCAGATTGATGATTGATCCCCTATTTCGACTTCACCTATTATCTTAGCTCCGCTGAAGACTTTAAAGTTCTTTCCCATCTTCTCCACCCGATTAGAGGCTGTTATGATATAATTAGTATATAGAGTTAATAAGTATTTTCCCGAGGATTTATTCCCATGATAAAAAAAGCCTGTGATGCAATGGTTAAATAAAAAAACTTTTATCTTTGTAAAAGGGTTTTGTAGAAAAATTTAAAATCCTGGCCACCCCCCCAATCCAATGTGGGGGGAGATTTTACTCTTTCTTGATTATATGTTCTTGATTTGCTATGACTAGTCTGTTCGATGATATGTCATGTGATATTATGCTCCCGGGTCCTATCCGGGATCCGACACCTACCTTGATACCTGGGTTAAAGGAGGAATTGACACCAGTTTTAACATTATCTGCGAAGATCACTCCCATTTTACGGCGGCCTGTGTCCATTTTCTCCCCTTTTATGGTCATCTTTACATGGTTATTGTCGAATCGGAGGTTTGCTATGTTTGTACCGGCGCCGAGGTTGCAGTTTTCTCCGATGACGGAATCTCCCACATAGGATAAATGATTTATGTTTGTTTTATCCATTATTATGGAGTTTTTAATTTCAACAGCGTTCCCTATACTTACATTATCTCCTATTGATGTGTTTGCTCTGATGTATGAATTGGGGCCTATGTCACAGTTTTTCCCTATGTAGACGGGGCCTATGATGTATGTTCCTGATCTTATTATGCTCTCTTCTCCTAGGATGATTGGCCCGTGGATCGTGACGTTGTCCTCTATTTCACCTTTTATATCTTTTTTCACGCCTTTGAGGAGTGTTTCATTGGCTTCTAATAATTCCCATGGTTTTCCAACGTCTATCCAGCGTCTCTTGGATATTATGCCTTTTATTGTTAAATTGTCTTTTATTTGCATTTTGATGGAATCTGTTATCTCGTATTCTCCTCGGGGTGATTTTTTCGTCTTTTCAATGTAATCGAATATTTTATGGTTGAAAAGGTATATTCCAGTATTTATCAGGTTACTTGGGGCTTTATCGGCTGGTGGTTTTTCTATGATATCCTTTATATTGTCTTCCTTTAATTTAACAACTCCAAATTGGCTTGGATCTTCGACTTCTCTGAGTACTATGGTGGTGTCGGCTTTTTTATGATGGGATAGTAGGTCTGTGATGGTGGCTGGTTCTGTGATGATGTCACCGTTGAGTACTATGAATTCATCCTCCACATGTTTTCTGGCGTATTTTATGGCGTTTGCCGTTCCTAGTTGTTCTTTTTGTGTATGGTATCTTATATTTACGTTAAATTTCTCCCCGTTATTGAAATATTCTTTAACCTTCGATTCGTGGTATCCTGTTATCATTAGGATGTCTTTGATGCCGTTTTCTCTCAGGGCTTCTATGTTGTATTGTAGTATGGGTTTGCCTGCTATTGGTAACATCGTTTTGGGCCTTGTTAGTGTGAGGGGCCTCATCCTTGTCCCTTCACCTGCAGTTAGGATGACTGCTTGCATCATAATCCCCTTATAGTTTTTTCTATGAAGGATCGGCTTATATTATGAAGTTTGCGGGCTGTTTCTTCCCTTTTGGCTTCTATTCTAACTCTTATATATGATTCTGTGCCTGATGGTCTTATTAGCACCCAACTGTTGTCTTCTAGTGATATCCTTACACCGTCTATGTTATCTATTTGGATTTTCTCTGTGAATTGCTGAGGTAGTTGTTCTTTAACTTTCTCCATAACATTATCCTTCTTTGTGTCAGGACAGGGTATCTTATCCCTTATATTGTAATATGATGGTATTTCATCGAGTAGTTTAGATAATGGACCCTTCTCGGATACTATTTCAATGAGTTTGAGGGCGGAGAATATCCCATCGGGTGATAGGGAGAATTCTGGGTGTAACCATGTGCCGGATGGTTCTCCGCCGAATGATCCTCCTTCCCTGATTAGGGCTTCTGCGACATGCACATCCCCAACTTTTGTCCTTATAACTTCTCCGTCAACTTCTTTTAGGCATTCATCGAGGCTGATGGACGCATCAACCGTGGTGATGATCTTACCACCCTTTTCCCTTGCGATGAGTGTTAAAAGTTTATCAAAGTCTGCGAACCTGCCTTTCTCGTCAACTGCAACCATCCTGTCAGCGTCGCCATCATGGGCTATCCCAAGATCCGCCCCACTGACTTTAACAACATCCATCAAATCTTTCAGGTTTTCTGGGGTTGGTTCGGGGTCCCGGCCCGGGAAAAAACCGTCTGGTTGACAATTCAATGATAAAACTTCGCATCCAACCATCCTTAGGATTGCTGGGGTTATATATGATGCTGCTCCACAGCCACAATCAACAACTACTTTAAGTCCAGCTTTCACCTTGACATGTTCTATCACATCTTCCATGTACATTTTTGTAATGTTTAAGTGTTCTGAACTTCCAAGGTTGTCCCAGTCTACTGTGATGTAATCTTTTTCTTGGATTATCCTTTCTATTTCCTTTTCTTGTGCTGGTGAGTATGCCATTCCATTATGGTTCCATACTTTTATTCCATTGTATTCTGGTGGGTTGTGTGAGGCTGTTATCATTACACCTGCCTTGGCTTTGAGTTTGGGAGTGGCATATCCTACAAGTGGTGTGGGGACCATTCCTATTTTGATGATGTCACATCCTCCTTCCATTAACCCTGCAGATAATGCGTTTTCTATGAGTTGGCTTGATGTGCGCGGATCGTATCCTACTATGACTTCGCCCTCTCCTTTGAGGTAAGTTGCGATGGCTTTCCCGACATTTAATGCTAGTGATGCTGTTAGTTTTTCTTTAAATTTTCCTCGGATGCCTGATGTTCCAAAGAGTCTCATTTTTATGCACCGAATTTTTCTGTTTTGTCCATTAAGTCGAGTAGTATGTTCATTATATCTGATCCTTTTATTCTGCAGAGTCCGCCTCTGCTTGCTTCTCTTTCATTGAACCTTTTTATGTTATCCACTCTTATACCTGGGCCATTGATTACAATGGGTACTGGGTCTCCTGTATGATCTTTTACACTTATTGGGGTGGTGTGGTCGGCTGTGAAAACAAAGTATATCTCGTCTAGTGGGAAGTCATCTAATATTTTATCAACTTTTTCTAGGAATTCTATTTTGCTTTTTAGGTCTCCGTCGTGGCCTGCTTCATCGGCGCCGTCAATGTTTACGAGTATGAAATCATATTGGCTGTTTATTGTATCAAGGATTGCATCTTTTATATTTTTGAGGTTAGTGTCTATACCTCCTGTCGTCCCTTCAACTTCTATGACGTCCATGCCTGTTAGGTTGCCTATACCCTTTATAAGTCCTGTTTCAGCTATACATGCCGCTTTTAGGCCATATTTTTCCTCGAATTTCGTTATATGGGGCACTGCCCCAGCCCCCCTAGGTAGTATGATGTTAGCAGGGTTTTCAGACCTTTTTATGCGTTCTATGTTGACTGGGTGGTCTTTAAGTAGTTGGTATGATTTTTTGACTAATCTGTTTAAGAGTTTTGCGGTTTTTTCAGCTGCTGGGGAATCTTTTAAGGGTTTCACGGTCTTGGGGGGTTTGCCCTCTCTTTTAGGGTCTGAATCGGATACCTTATCTGATAGGTTTTCACCTCTTAAAACTAGGACTGCCCTGTGGCCTGTGGATTCCTTGAAGATTATTTCAACGTCTTCGAAGCCTTTTATTTTCATGGAGTTGATTGTTTCAGCTATTTTGTCGGTTTTTTCTCTTATTCGGCCGGCGCGTCTGTCTATTATTGTCCCATTTTCGTCCTGGGTTGCGAAGTTGCATCTGAATGCTATGTCTCCTGGTTTCACTTCCACTCCAACGCCAGCGGCTTCGAATGGTCCTCTGCCAGTGTAGACTTTGTATGGGTTGTATCCTAGGATTGAAAGGTGTGCGGTGTCGCTCCCAACCCTCACACCGGGTTTTATCGGGTCCATGATACCGTTAATCCCATTTTCCGCTAATTTGTCCATGTTGGGGGTTTTAGCAACTTCTAGGGGTGTTTTTTCTCCAAGTTCTGGTATTGGACGGTCTGCCATCCCATCAATTATCATTATTAGGCTTTTCATACTTTCCCACCTGGTTATGTTAGAAATGGAGGAGGATTATCCCGGCAGCTGCTCCTGTAATTGTTGCTAGTAGATTCACCTGTTCATTGTTAATGTAATTTTTTCGTTCAAATAATGCTCCTAAGATGCTGTCCATGAAGCATCCTATGGTGCCTGCTATCACAGCTATTTTAACAGAGATTAGGGGGTTGGGGCATATTTGGAGAAAATATGCTGATAGACCGATGATACCTGAGCCGATGATGCCCGAGGCAGTTCCTAGTGGTGACACGCCACCGTCTGTTCCAGGTTTAACCTTCCTTTTTAAATCTGTTATTAATCTGGGAGTCTGCAATACCCCTATTTCGCTTGCTAGGGTGTCTGCTGTTGCTGTTGCCACGGATCCTATGAATCCCCCGAGGAACCCGTCATAGTAGCTGAAGCTAGCCATTATAAATGGTATTATGCCATTGGATATGACGTTTCGCGCGTTCCTCCTACCTTCATAAAGTTTCATAGACTTCTTATAGTTTCTCTTATATTTTGTGGCGAAAAGGCTTAGAATCAAAAAAATGAGGATTAAAACCAGCCAATTAAACCCAGCGGCTACTATTATAAGGAAACCCATTATAACCATTAGGAGGGATCCCCATAAATCTAAAGCACGCCGATTGTAGGTTAAAAATCCTATTAGTATGCATATGGGTACATAAATCCAATTAAAGTCTTTCATATGGGGGACCCCCCACATCATAAGGGGCTTTTATTCCCTAGGCTGGTTCCCCTAATACTTTGGTCTTTATTATCTCCACCCTTTTGAGGGGGTAGACCTTCTTGGCTTCATGGTATATCTCTGAGGCTATCTTCCCTGTTACAATACCTTCCACGAGCTCGTTGAAGGTTTTTTCACTTGCAAGCTCTTCCATCTTGTCCTCGATGATCTTACGCATGTATCTTTGCTGTGATGATTTGGCTCGGCGGGTTGTTATGGCAAGGGTATGTACTTTTACCTTGTAGCCATCCTTTGTCTTCACTATCTTTGGAGCGTCAACACGACTAGTACCTCTTCTTATCATGCTCCGCACGTAGTCTGTTGTAACCTCATGGCCTATGAACTTTGTAGTTGCTTTATCCCCTGTCACGTTTTCTATCTCAAATTTTAATTTGACATATTGTCTTGAAAAATCACCGGTAAGTTCCCGCATCGTGGCCTCTACTCTCCTATTGGATAATAGTTTAGGGTCACGTGCAGGCGTAACACCTACCTCTTTTTCCCCGAATAGGCTTGGGGCTGTTACAGTATACCATTTTTTTTCTTTCCATGTGTCTCTTACTCTTCTTCTTCTCACTTTAGCCATTATGATCACCCTAAAATTTGTGAATTTTTATGAAAAATTAGAATTACAGAAAGACTTGGGTCCTAATTTTTCCAAAATTATTGAAGTAGATTATTAGCCTAGAATATATTTAAATATTAAGGTTAGCTTTTCATGAACTTATAATGTCTAATATACCTCATGATAACATCCTCTATGGGTCCTTCATCGGATACGAATCGTATACCCGCCTCTTCAAGGCCGAATTTAGCCCTTAATCCAATCTGGACCGCTATCACGATATCACAGTCTTTGACAGCTTCTAATGTTTTTATCCATTGATGTTTTTCAGCAGGGTTAACATTGACTTCCCTCTCGTCAAGGATCTCTGCCTTTTCACCATCGAACTCGTAGATGATAAACTTAGATGCTTTACCGAAATGAGAGTCTACATTTTCACCATCAGATGATGCGACAGCTATCTTCAAATTTGAACAAGCCTCCAATGGGGGGGTATGCGAGTGTGAGGGGGCCTAGTATATTTTTTTGATTAACTTAGCCACGTTTTCCCCGAAATGTTCTATGGTCTCGATACCCTCTTTATCATCTTCAACCTCGCCAGCAGCCCAGGCAAAGAGGATATTCCAATAGGTTGAACCTGGGACTATCATATCATTTATGAGATAGAACATTAATATCTCTTGTATCGTGGCTGTTTGACCGCCTCTACGGGCCACCGCAATGGGTCCGCCGACCTTCCATTTTAGGAACTTGTCAGATGCTCTTGAGACCATTCCTATCCTCTGTAGTGCTGACATGACATCGCCGCGTGCTGTTCCAAAGTATACTGGGGATCCTACTATAAATCCTTCTGATTCTTTTATTTTTTGGATGATGGTGTTGAGTCCATCATCTATTGCACATTCACCTGTCTTGGCGCAGGTTAGACATGCTCTACATGATTTGATGTCCATTCCCCTTAGAGAAACTATCTCAGTTTCAAGACCTTCTTCTCTAATCCTTTCGGCGCATCTTTCCAAGGTTTTCATAGTGTTGCTTTCTTTCCTTGGACTTCCACATAATAATAAAACTTTCATTTTAGCATCTCACCTCTGAGTATTTCATCTACAGAAGCGCCTTTAAGCGCCTCATGACATTCACATGGGGATTCGTCAATCATTTCAACACTTCTACTTATAATTTCCACGATAACAGGCCTTTTATCCTCCAGGACTTTGAAGACTTCTTCTATGGTGAGTTTATCCTCTGAGATTGACGCTGCATAGTTTGATACTAGACAGAGGCTTGCATAGCACATTTCAAGTTCTCTTGCGAGCACGGCCTCGGGCAATCCTGTCATCCCAACAATTGTCCCTCCTAGGATCTTGAACATTCTTATCTCGGCCGCTGTTTCGAAACGGGGCCCCTCTGTGCACACATATACTCCACCATCCTCAACTTCTCCGGTGGATAATAATATGTCTCTGAGCTTTGGACAGTATGGTTTTGTAACATCCACGTGGACTGTTCTGTCATCGTAGAAGGTTCCTATCCTCGTTTTTGTGAAATCTAGGAAATTTTCTGGCGTGACTATTGTCCCTGGTTTGATGGATTTGTGGAGTGATCCGGCTGTGTTGGTTGCGATTATCCTAGTAACACCTAAACGTTTAAGGGCCCATATGTTTGCTCTATAATTTATTTTGTGTGGCGGGTAGTCGTGGTCTTCTGCGTGTCTGGGTATGAATGCAATTTTTTTGTCATGGAGTTTGAAAATTGATATTGTGGGGGAATCCCCATAGGGTGTTTTTATAATCTTTTTTTCCACCTCCACATTTTTGGGTGTCTTATAGATTCCTGTTCCACCTATTATCCCTATCAAGTTGGTCACCCTTTGGCGACGCCTAGTGGTATCATCTTAGCGACTAGGCGTGATATTCCTGTCCTGTGGGATGTGTTAACGACTATGTCAACGTCTTTGTAGGCTCCCGGTGCTTCTTCTGCAATAACTGGCATTGAAGTGGCCCTTACGTATATTCCCCTCTTTAACAAGTTTCTTTGGACTTTTTCTCCGCGGTATGTTCTCTTCGCACCTGCTCTGCTCATTTTACGCCCCGCTCCATGTGCTGTGGATCCGAATGTTTCTTTCATAGCGGTTTCTGTCCCGTGGAGTACATAGGATGCAGTTCCCATTGTACCTGGTATTATGACTGGTTGGCCTATCTTCCTGTACTTGGAGGGTATTTCTTTTCTCCCCGGGCCGAAGGCTCTTGTAGCCCCTTTTCTGTGAACGTAGACTTCTCTTTTCAAGCCGTTTATTGGGTGAGTTTCTTTCTTGGCTATGTTATGGGCCACATCATATAGTATTTCCATTTCCATGTCTTCGGCTGGTTTGTTGAACACTTGTTCGAAGGATTCTCTCACCCAGTGTACTATCATTTGTCGGTTGGCCCATGCATAATTTGCTGCTGCTGCCATGGCCTGGAAGTATTCTATTGCCTCTTCTGAGCCTACTGGGGCGCAGGCTAGTTGGCGATCTGGTATTCTGATGTTGTATTTTTTGTAGGCTTTGTCCATGATCTTTAGGTAGTCTGAGCAGATTTGGTGGCCGCAGCCCCTGGATCCTGTGTGGATTAGTACTGTTACTTTCCCTGCTTCTAGGCCGTAGGCTTTCGCGGCTTTCTCGTCGAAGATTTTATCTATTCTTTGGACTTCTAGGAAGTGGTTGCCTGAGCCTAGTGAGCCTAGTTGTGGTATACCCCTCTTTTTTGCTTTTTCACTTACCTTTGTTGGGTTGGCGTTTTCCATTTTACCATTTTCTTCGAGGTGTTCTAGGTCCTCTTCCCAACCATATCCGTTTTCGACAGCCCATTCGGCACCGTTTTTTAGCACGTCATCGATTTGACCTTCCTTTAGTCTTATTTTGCCTTTGCTTCCAACACCTGATGGGACGTTCCTGAATAGTGTGTCTATGAGTTCTTTTATTTTTGGTTTGACTTCTTCATGGTCTAGGTTCGTCTTTAATAGTCTGACTCCGCAGTTTATGTCAAATCCCACGCCACCGGGGCTTATGATACCGTTACTGGCGTCGAATGCTGCCACGCCACCTATACTGAATCCGTAGCCGAAGTGTATGTCTGGCAGGCCGATTGAGAATTTTTGTATGCCTGGTAGGCATGCTACATTCGCCACTTGGTCAATTGCTCCCTTCTCCAAGTCTTTTAATGCTTCTTCATCTAGGAATATTCGTCCAGGGACGCGCATGCACTCTTTATAGTCTGTGGGGACTTCCCATACCGATTCTCTAACTTTTATCACGATATCTTTCACGTTCATTTGATGCACCCCAGGAGGGTTCTCTTTTTATAAGTCTACTATCACTCTAACTTTATATTGGCCCTTTTCTTCTTGGACATCCATCAGATGATAGGTGACTGCTTTTACTTCATCGCGGATTTCATGTATACTAGGATTTATGGTATCACCTATGGCTTTTCCTTCTAGTCTATATACTCTGTTCTTTTGTATATTAACTTTGAATTTTGAGAAGAATAGGAATTCTGTATCCTTTAGGAATAGGAGTTCGTCGAGCCAGTCATGTAAGAGTGATATTTCATCTTCAGCCTCTAATTCTATCCTTTTTTCCTTTTTTGGCTGGACTTTGGCTGTGTCTGTCATTAATTCGAACATTGCCAGGGCTGCGTTTTCGAAGGCTTCTTCTATTGTTGACCCGTATGCCCAGTAGCCTGCGTCTGCCGTTACTTCGAAGTATTCGAATTTTTTCTTCATGTTCTCTCCAACCTGTTATTAGTTTTCATATGCTCTCTACCTCTTTTCTTATATTCTCCCATAAGGTGACTATCTTATGGGGTGATGGAAAATGTATAGGTTGGATAGGTCAAAGAAAAAAGGAGGAACCAGTGACCTTAATATTGAAGCTTGTCTCATAATATTCATTGTCCTTTTATTTATAATTGGGGGTGTGTATTTTTTCGCGAGCACGCCAAATTATCCATGAGGCCTATTCATCTACCTTGTTGAATCTTGGGATTATAAGTCGTGCATTACCACGCTCACCCTTACCTGTGAATGGGGTGTCAATAAGTCTTAGAAATTCAAGTTTTTCTACTATCCTATTAAATGATGAATAACTTAACCCTGTTCTTCTTTTAAATTCTTCATAGACTTGGCCTGCTGTTAAATTTTCACCCCCAGCATCTGTGATAATATTTAGGAGTTCTCTTTCATTTTTTGAAAGATTTCTTATTGTGTCTTTGAAATTTGTGCATGCTGTTTCCTTTATAGCCTCTTCGAGGTGTGACTTTTTCATCCTGGGGGATGCTTCAGCCTCTGCAAGGTTCCCGCAGACCCTTAGAAGGTTTATACCATATCTTAGGTCTCCTGTTTCAAAGGTTAGCTCTGATATCTCCTCTATTAGTTCATCGGAGATCACACCATCATAGAATCCTATCCTTGCCCTGTCCTTTAATATTTCATATATTTCATTATGACTATATGGTGGGAATATTATCTCTTGTGGGATAAATACGGAGTTAACATTTTTGTCAAGAGCATACCTAAACTCAATATCAGATAATATGGCGAATATACCAGTCCTAAGATTATCAAATGCCTCATAAGCCCTTAGAATATCATAGAATATCCTATTAGCGTTCCTGTTATGGAATAGGTGGTTAACATCATCCAATGCGACCATAAGAGCCTTGTCCTCTGTTGAGAGCTTATGCATTATGTCATGGTATATCCTAGAAAATGGGACCCCAGTCTCTGGGGGATAATAGCCAAAGATCTTATGGTATATCTGTGAAAATATGCCGAAACGTGTTGTGTGCAACTGACAGTTAATATAAGAGCATACAATCTTCTCTGAGCTAGCCTCAACCATTTCAAAGAGTTTCTTTATAGCTGTGGTTTTACCGGTTGCACAAGCCCCTAGGACAACAGCGTTAATGGGCCTCCCACCCATCAGGGCAGGTCTTATACAAACTGCAAGGGCTTCCATCTGCGAATCCCTGTACCTAAAATTTTCAGGAATATAATCAGGGTCAAAAGCGTGCAAGTTCCGGAATATTGTCTCGTCATGTAATAGGATATCATCTATTCCCATAATATGATAGTTATCCCTCAAAGTATATTAACCTTTCAATGATTTAGATTCCACGAGATTATAAATTTTAACATCCTCATTTTCTATTATCCACTCTATAAGCTTCTTGGCATATTCCAGTTTCAACCTTTTAATTTCATCCGCTTTCCTTGTCATTTCACTGATCTGGGGCCTTGAATATCTTGTAATGATATCACCAAAATCCATACCAGCCAAGATTATGAGTTTAGCGCCTAATTCAACCGCGAGAAAAACGGCTCTATCACCATCAGTGAAACCCCCAAAATTGTGTAAATCTCCTATAGGGGGTGTCTGGGTTGTTCCGAGGATGTTCCTAAGCTTTGGAAGATAAACTTTTAACCTTTCCAGGTTATTACCATGTGCATGCACCACTATGAAGGAACCGGCCTTGTTCGCCCTGATTATATCATCCATGGCACCGTCAAGGTCTGTTACAATAATATCTGGTAGTATGGACTCTTCTAGTAAGGCGCTTGTAGCCCCGTCAGCAGCCACCAAAATGAAAACCCCAAGGTCAAAATCCTCCTTCAAAAGCTTCAAATGTTCCTTAATTGATGGCCCAGCCCCAAAAATTATGAATTTGTCATTATGTGGCAGATCATCCACATCAACTTTTATATTTTCATGCTTCTTGAGAAAATCGTTAAGATATTCAGCAGCTTCCATATCAGCTATGGGATCGAATTTGAAATCTTCCAAGATTTTCTCATACCATCCAATCCATGTTTTGAGATCCATTATAATCACGTTCAAAAAAACCATACTTTATAAGTGCGGAACCTTTTTACTAAGTCATAGTCATTGGATAAGTATAAATCTTTTTAACATCCTCTTTAATAATATGAAAATAATGATGATCGGGAGGGTTTTTAACATGGATGAAACATTATTGATGATCCCGGGTCCAACCAGGGTCGCTCCTCGGGTATTAAAGGCCATGTCAGAGAATATAGTGAACCATAGAAGCGCCATATTCGGCAAATTCTTAACAGAGACAAGTGAGATGATCTCCAACATATTCCAGACCAATAATAAGTCTTATATACTTACAGGTTCAGGTACCGCGGCCATGGAAGCGGCCATAGTTAATATACTAGAGCCTGGCGATAAGATACTTAACGTGGTCGGTGGAAAATTCGGGGAAAGATTCAGTAATATTGTCGAGGCATTTGGGGGCGAATCAAAGAGGATTGAGGTTGAATGGGGGAAAGCGGTGAACCCTGATGATATTAAAGAAGCTCTTGAGGAAGATGAGAGTATAAAAGCAGTTACTGTAGTGCACAATGAAACTTCCACTGGGGTTGCCAATCCCATAAAAGAGATAGGTAAGATCCTATATGATTATGATACACTTTATATTGTTGATACTGTTTCATCACTAGGAGGGGCTGAAGTAGATGTTGATGGATACAATATAGATATTTGTGTTACTGGTTCACAGAAATGCCTGGCAGCACCCCCAGGCTTAGCTGCTATAACATTAAGTGACGACGCATGGAATGTTATTGACAATACAGATTCAAGATGCTACTATCTAGACCTCAAAAAGTATAGGAAGACCAGCAGCCTAGAACCCCCAGAGACGCCCTACACCCCAGCAGTCTCGTTAGTATACGCCTTACACGAAGCATTAAAGGTCGTGGAGGAGGAAGGTCTTAAAAACAGGATCAGGAGGCATGAGTTGGCTGCGGAGGCCACTAGGAATGCTATAAAAGCCCTGGGCCTTGAATTGTTCCCTGATGAGAGGGTTTCATCCACAACTGTTACAGCGGTTAAACTCCCAGAGGGTGTGACAGATGCTGAACTACGAGGTACCATGAGGAACAAGTATCATGTGGAACTTGCAGGTGGACAAGATCACCTGAAAGGCAAAATATTCAGGATAGGACATATGGGTAACATAACACATAGGGAACTTATAACAACGTTCTCAGCACTGGAGATGACCTTGAGAGAGCTCGGTTTCGATGTGGAGATGGGTGAAGGAGTGGCTGCAATAGCAGACACTTACCTACCCCAAAACCTCTGAAAACTTCACATTCCTTTTTTTGGCCTAGTTAGTACATTTTCATGGATTCTGCGCCTAATACTTTACCTGTTTTTGCATCTACTCGGATGTAGGCTACAATGGTTCCTGGTGGATGTTGTCCTTCACTTGTAGTTACAACTACTGGAACATAATATATTCCATTTTTTAGTGAGGGCGTTCCACTTCTAGTATTCCCAAATTCTGCGGGATTCTCTGCCATGTCGAGCCTCTTCTGCAGATATTATCTCCAGGGGAGGGGTGGTAGTTGTTTGATTATATTGGATCTTTTTTGGGGGGTGCTGATGTTTTCTGTGACGTTTTCTTGGGGGCTGTTCTCTAAGATAATAAACCATACCTGCAGTTATTGCTAAGACCAGGAGAATATATTTGGATTCCATTTTTCTTACAAGCCATGAAATTTTTATAAAATATATTAGTCCTATCATAAAAGGGTTCCTTTTCAGGATTCTAACCTTTTATTTCATCGAGTGAACTTTTAACGATGTTAATACCCCATTTTGCCATTTGAGTGGCCTTTTCTTGGCTTTTGGCTTCTGCGAAGCATCTGAATATGGATTCTGTGCCTGATGGTCTTATTATCACCCAACCATCTTCCTTGAATACTTTAACACCATCTGTGGTGTCTATTCTATCTACTCTAGGATCTTTTTCAACTTTTTCTTGGACAGCGGCCATTACTCTAGGTTTAAGTTTGTCTGGACATTCTATTTTCATCTTTTCGGAATAGTATCTTGGGAGTTCGGCCACGAGCCTGGAGATGGGTTTGCTTTCCTCGGCCATTATCTCGAGTATCTTGGCGGCTGAGAGGGCCCCGTCTCTACCATATACAAAATCTGGGAATATTAATCCACCATTTTCTTCGCCGCCGAAGAGTCCTTTTTTCTCTTTGAGGGTTCTTGCCACGATTAGATCACCCACAGGGGTTGTTATGACTTTTCCATTGTTTTCCTTCGCGATATCATAAATGGCTGAGGTGGTTGCCACCGTGGTTACGATTAAGCCTCCATTGTTTTCCTTTAGCATTTTCTTCTCTACTAATGCGAAGGTTTTATCGCCGAAGATGAAATCCCCCTTTTCATCTATACAAATTGTCCTGTCAGCGTCGCCATCATGGGCTATCCCAAGATCCGCCCCACTGACTTTAACAACATCCATCAAGTCTTTCAAGTTTTCTGGGGTTGGTTCGGGGTCCCGGCCCGGGAAGAAACCGTCTGGTTGACAATTCAATGATAAGACTTCGCATCCAAGCTCTCTTAGAAGGTATGGTGTTGTATATGAGGCTGCTCCTGATCCGCAGTCAACTACAACGGTAAAATTGGCCTCCCTTATGAGATCGGCATCAACCCTCCTTATAACTTCGTCTATGTATTCTCTGATAATCCTCCTATTTTTGGTTGTGGAGCCTATTTTCTCCCATGGAACTCTTTCAACTTTTTCCTCGAAGAAGATTCTCTCTATCTTTTCTTCTAGTTCTTCTTTGATTCCTATACCATGTTCATCGACGAATTTTATCCCATTGTATTCTGGGGGGTTATGGGATGCTGTGATGATAACACCTGCATCATAGTACTTTCTAACAGCATACTGTACAGTAGGGGTTGGGAGAATCCCAAGATCCACAACATCACATCCACTGGATAAAAGGCCTGCTATAACAGCATGTTTTATCATTGGGGTGGAGGTTCTTGTATCACCACCCACAGCAACCTTTCCATCTATGAGAGAACCGAAGGCTGCTGAAAGCCTTGAAGCGAATTCTGGTGTTAATTTTTTATTCGCAATCCTCCTAACACCAAATGTGCCGAACAGTCTCTTCATTCTATCAACCTTTCGTAGATTTTGAAATCGTTATTCATGTATACTAATCTCGAGTATGGGGGTGGACTCATATTAGTTTTAATGACTATATATCCTATTTTTTCCCGTATCATTTCTTCCTTTGTGAAGTTCCCGCTTATGTATTTATCTCTGTTGATGGATTTAACAGTACCTGGTGCATAACCTCCACCGGCTACTGG
>LGEU01000162.1 GCA_001507955.1 Methanobacteriaceae archaeon 41_258
ATCTACAACAATCTGCCATTAGAAGGCAGGGCCCTCATATGGCTCGAAGAAGTCTACTTTGACATACCATTAACCATAGAATATGAAAATCCATCCAAAACAGCTACCATGGGTGATATATCCTATTGGCCTCCAGGTTATGCCTTCTGTATCTTTTTTGGGTCAAGTCAACCCTACTCCGAAGTTAACCATATAGGTAAAATCATAGAAAACCTTGAACTCTTCCGGGAAGTGGAGGAGGGTGACAGGATAGTCATAGATAGGTTTGAATGACTGGTTCTATCCTCCTATAGAGTGTGTCTCTCATGGCGGGTATTCTACCGATATCTACTATAACTCTTTTCATTTCCTCGACTTCCGCGCTAACACCATATGATGCCCCCGCCGATCTTGAAATGTTCTCTTCACCAAGTGTACCGCCGAGGTCATTTGCACCTGCCAGTAAGCACATTTGCGCAAATTTGAATCCTAGTTTAACCCATGACGCTTGTATATTCTTTATAAGATCATTGAACATCAACCTTGCAATAGCATAAAGTTTCAAGTCTTCCGTCCCAGTACTCCCAGCCTTGGCAATCCCATTCTGGTATATTCTTGTATTCTTGTGCATAAAAGGTAATGGTACGAACTCTGTGAATCCGCCTGTACGCTCTTGGACAGACCTTAGAATTTCAAGGTGCTTTATCCTTTCTTCAGCTTCATCTATATGACCATACATGATGGTTGAGGTTGTGGGGATGCCTGTCTTATGGGCAGTTTCTATCACTTCAATCCATTCTCTTGTGTTGAGCTTCTTTGGACAGATAACACGTCGGATATTATCATCTAGGATTTCAGCCGCCGTGCCCGGCATCGAATCTAACCCTGCCCTTTTAAGTATCTTTAGGGTTTCCTCTATTGAGAGCTCTGCCTTTTTTGATCCATAGTATATTTCCATTGGTGAGAATGCATGTATGTGTATTTTCGGGAGCTCAGATTTTATAGTCTTTAAAATATCCTCATAGAAGTATGTGTCTACGTTGGGGTGTAAGCCTCCTTGTATGCACAGTTCTATGGCGCCATTTGCTGCGGCCATTTTAGCCCTTTTAAGTATTTCAGGTATTTGCATGAAATATGACCCGTCTTCATCTAGGTTTTTTCTGAAGGCGCAGAAGCCGCAGTTGCCTGTACAAATGTTTGTGAAGTTTATATTCCAATTTTTTATGAATGTGACTTCTTCCCCGACTATTTCTCGCCGCAAAGCATCTGCTGTCATGAAAAGCCCATGTAATTCGCTTCCTTGGAGCTTCATTAAATAAAGCGCGTCCTCGAAGGATATTGGTTCGTCCATGGCCTCTTCTAATATTTTTTTCGTGTGTGGGCTGATTTTCAGGGTGCCAAACATATTATCATCTTCTATTATTGCTGCCAAACTCCTCCCTTATTCTGTGATATGATTAATCCTTATAAATTTTTTTATCTTCCTCTTTTGATAGTTTATTCTAGTGTTAAGGTGTTCAATATAATTTTTTAGGTTCAATTTTTTCATGGGATATGGCTCGGGGCAAGTTACAATTTTGTGATCTATTATTAAATTACCATTGTAATGTTATGGTTGAATCAGTCCCGTACATCCGAGTATGATCAATAGATTTAAATATGAGTAACTATTAGGTTATTTTGGAGGTGAAAATATGGTTGAATTACCAATAGCACCTGTTGGAAGAATCATAAAAAATGCCGGTGCTGAGAGAATAAGTAATGATGCAAGGGAAGAACTAGCAAAGGCCCTGGAAAAAATGGGTGAAGAAATAGCGGCATCAGCTGTTAAACTTGCAAAACACGCCGGTAGAAAAACTGTTAAAGCAGAGGATGTGGAATTGGCAGTTAAAACAATGAAATGATTCGCCATTGGGGGTGCTAAGGTACATTCACAGGATGATAAGCACCCCCCATCACACATTCTCCCTTATTATTTTTTTCTTACATGGAGGGAATAATAGTGTCAACATTAGAAAATTTGAAAGAAGCATTTGCCGGAGAGTCCCAGGCAAACAGAAAATACCTTGCATTCTCAAAAAAAGCCGACGAGGAAGGATATCCTCAAATAGCCAAGTTATTCCGCGCGGCAGCAGCCGCAGAGGCCGTGCACGCCCGCAATCACCTAGAGGCCATGGGGGGTATTAAAAC
>LGEU01000011.1 GCA_001507955.1 Methanobacteriaceae archaeon 41_258
TATGAAGTCTGCTATTTCTTCTAGGATTTTTTTTGCCTGTGATTCTTCTAGTATTTTGAGTTTTTCCTTGGCCCTTTTTGTGTATTCTTCGGCTAATCTGTGGGCATACTCGATTGTTTCATACTTTTTGAAGATTTTTATGACTTCATTGACGCTTTCTTGGTCTTTAGATTCTAGTATCTTTATTAGTTTTTCCCTGTCCTTTTTTGAAGCTTTTTCCAGGGTTTTTACTGTGAGTATTGTCATTTTTCCTTCTGTTATATCACTTCCTATGGGCTTTCCCAAGGTTTTTTCGTCGCCTGCTATGTCTAGGTAGTCGTCGTGGATTTGGAATGCCAATCCTATTAGTTTTCCGTATTCTCCCAATGCTTCGATTTCTTCGTGCGTGCCCCCACCCACTATGGCCCCGGATTTTGTGGCGGCTGATATGAGTGTTGCTGTCTTCTTGTAGATCATTTCTAGGTATTCTTCTTCTTTGATTTCGAAGTTTTCTTCGAAGCTTATGTCCAGCGCTTGTCCTTCACAGATTTTTATACAAGAGTCTATAATGGTTGATAGTGCATTTGCAACGCGCTTGTATGATAATTCATCGATTCTAGTCTTTAAGGCGCTTTCGAAGGCTTTAGAGAATAGTATGTCTCCTGCGAGTATTGCCATGGATTCTCCCCAGAGTACGTGGACTGCGGGTTGGCCTCTTCTCATCTCGTCTTTGTCCATGATATCATCATGTATTAATGAGAATGTGTGTATTAGTTCTATAGCGGCTGCAACGTTCACAGCATCCTCTATTTCACCGCCTACGGCCTGGCAGCTGAGCAAGGCTAGTGTTGGCCTGATCCTTTTACCCCCGGCACCTATAAGGTGCATTGACGCCTCGTATAAACTCTTGGGGGTTATGTCAGCTATTATTTCTTCTAGTTTTGGGTTTATGAGCTTGGAGTATTCTCCAAGTGTTTCCATCAAATCCAAATCAGATCCCTCCATTGAAGACTTGGGCTTGTCCGTTCCTTAGTATGTGGATGTCGTTACCCACTCTGTAACCTTCTTCTTCGGCGAGTTCGGCATATGCTGATAGCATGTAAATGTCGCCGTGGGCTGGGATTACATGGACTGGGTTGAGCATCCTGAGGAAGTCCCTGTGATCCTCTTTACCAGCATGCCCTGATACATGAGCATTTGTATAGATTCTCGCCCCACTTGATATGAGTCTTTTCTCCATGAGGTTGCGGTTTGCTATATTCATTGGATTGGGTATGACAGGAGCCGATATGATGATGTTGTCCCCCTGTTTTACATTGAATTGTGTTTTACCATTAGCTATCCTGGGTAGTAGGGCGTCTGGCTCGCCCTGATGTCCTGTTGTAACGAGCAGATAATCTTCTCTGTTAACTTCAGCCCTTGCAAGGGCCCTATTAACTGATTTGGGACTTCCGAATATGCTAGCATTTTCTGGCAGTTTCAAGATTCCCATGGATTCTGCTAGGCTGCAGTATCTCTCCATTGATCTTCCAAGTAGAAGTATTTGCCGGTTGCTTTTTTTTGCTATGTCACTTATGGCTTGTATACGTTCAATGTGTGATGAGAACGTGGTTACTATCATGGCAGATTTTTCTTCTAGTGGTCTTTTCATTATATCTTTAAGTATTATCCTCGCAACCTTCTCAGATGGTGTTTTAACCTCTTCTGAGTCGGCCACTCTTGTTGTTTCAACTATTAATGCCAGCACTCCTTTACGTCCTAGTTCTTTTAGGCGGTGGTAATCTGGTTGTGGTGATATTATCTGGTGGTCGTCGAATTTGAAATCTAAACCATATACTATTATACCCTCTGGGGTGTGTAGGGCTACTATGACTGACTGGGGTATGCTATGCGTAACATTTATAAATTCTAATGTCATATCAGGTGATAATTGACATTTTTCACCAGCATTCAGAACCTCTAACCTATTGGGGACGTTGAATTTTCTCTCTGATTTTATTATGCGTTCTATTAATGCTATTGTATAAGGTGTCCCTATTATGGGGGCGTTGTAGCGGTGGGCTAGTTTGGCCACTGCGCCGATGTGGTCTAGGTGGCCATGGGTAAATACTATTGCCCTTACTTTACCGTTAACTTCCCTCATGAGTGTGTCATCTGGGATAACCCCTCTTTCGATGAGGTCTAGGCTGTGCATTCTTGCAATGTCGGTATCCTCATGTACATGTACGCGGTCGAGGTGTATTCCCATGTCGAATATTACTACGTCGTCGTTTATTTTGACTGCTGACATGTTCTTTCC
Source organism: Methanobacteriaceae archaeon 41_258 (assembly GCA_001507955.1). Classification (GTDB taxonomy): domain Archaea; phylum Methanobacteriota; class Methanobacteria; order Methanobacteriales; family DSM-23052; genus Methanothermobacter_A. The sequence continues at coordinate 2,279 of LGEU01000011.1, forward strand.
TACTTCTTCGTAGCCTCCGATGGCGATGATTTCCACGGTCAATATCGTTGCCTCCTCGCATATTTTGACGTGTTAAAGCCCCTTTCACGCAACCAAGTTCTTGTTTCGCCCTTTATCACGATAGGAGCCTTTTTAAGTTCCTCTATGTTCCGGGCGCCCACTAGGTACATTGCCACCTTCAGGGATTCGTTGAACCTCCCTATTACATTGATAACCTCCCTGTAGCTTTTCTGAGCCACTTTAAGGACTGGTAAGGCTATTCCAACGGCGTCAGCTCCTAGTGCTATGGCTTTTGCAGCATCTAATCCGCTTCTTATCCCCCCCGATGCTATCACCGGTATTTTAACTGTCTGCGCAACCTCTACTGTGCTAGCCGCTGTGGGTATGCCCCAATCCCAATATAGTCTCCCAAGATGTTTTTCCTCAGCCCTATAGGTTTCAACAGCAGCCCAGCTGGTCCCACCAGCCCCTGCAACGTCTATGGCGGCTACTCCTATCTCTTCTAATCTGCGGGCGTCCTCTGCGCATATACCGGCGCCGGTCTCTTTTACGAGTACTGGCACTTTTATGTTCTCCACTATTCTCTTGATGGAGTCTAGCAGTCCACTGGAGTTTATGTCACCCCCTGGTTGTATGGACTCTTGTAATGGGTTTAGGTGGATTGCCAGGGCATCCGCATCTATCATCTCCACTGCAGCCTCTGCATATTCTATCTGTGGCGCTCCGATATTCCCTATTAAGAGTGTTGATGGTGCCTCTTCCCTTGCAATAGTATAAGTGGCCTCGAGTGAAGGGTCCTCGATACCTGCTCTTTGGCTCCCAACCCCTAATCCTATACCAAGTTTTTCAGCCGCCTTTGCAAGCGCCTTGTTTATTCTAAAGGCTATGGGATGACCCCCTGTTATGGCCGTTATCATTATTGGTGATTGTAGTTCTTTTCCGAGTAATTCTATGCTCAGATCTATCTCTTCGGTGTCGACTTGGGTTAATGCATTGTGTACAAATTCCACATCCTTGAATCCTGTATCCTTTTTGTATTCTACATCATAGTGTGTGCATAATAATATGTGTTCCAATTTTCTATCTGAGATCATCATATATCCCCATCTATAATTGTCCTTTTAAGTTCTTGGCCTAGAAGGGCCTTTTTAATATTCCCTGGTTTCTTGGCGTTGATTATCTCAGAGGTCACTCCCTTCTCAGCCAATAGTAAGAGTTCTTTTATTTTACCTAGCATGGCCCCAGTAACATCCCCTGGTGTTCTGGGCTGATACCTAATATCCTTGAGGGATTTTATCCTCTTTAGGAGTTTGGCGTCTGGGTGTTTTTTGGGGTCTTTGTCGAATACTCCATCGACGTCTGTCCCTAGTATGACCCTATCAGGTTTTAGTATTTCCCCAAGGTATTTTATGATCTGGTCGCCTGAAAGTACAGACATTTTCAAGTTTTCGTCTGTATCGAGCACCACGTCACCATAGGTTACTGGTATGAAACCCCTTTCAAGGTATGAGATTATTATTCTAGGATCTGCATCTTTTATCCTTCCATTATCTGCTAATATGAAAGAGGAGGGTTGTATTGAAACAACTGGGATGTTTTCTTTTCGTAGCGCATCACATACATGGATATTTAAAAGTTTAACCCATCTTTGTATGATGGAAAATCCTATCATCTTTCTTTGCAATTCTTCCTTACTTGTTGGGGTTCCAATTTTATACTTTTTTGCGAGGGGGTGGCCGAAGGATCCGGCCCCATGGACTATTATAAGGGATGATGGCAGTGAATCTGAGATCTCCTCCGCGACCCTTTTAAGGTTTTCATGATCCAATGTGGGCTCTCTGGCCCCTTTTTTTGTTATTACACTTCCACCCAACTTTAGTATGATCAATTCTGCACACCCTTTCTGGTATACAAGTAGAAGATTATCCTCCATTGAAGTGAGCCTATTCGAGTAGTGTGAGATTTTGTTAGGTGAGGACTCCCTTGGTTGAGGGGTCTGCTTTCATGGCATTATATCCTCTGTCTGTTAGGGTTTCTAGGATTTGCCTTGTTCTATTGGGTGAGTATGCTATTATGCTCCCGCCACCGCCGGCTCCTGTTATCTTGGAACCTAATGCCCCTGCTTCCCTGCTTGTGTATATCATCTCTGATAGGCTCTGGGTGTTAACCCCTATCGCATCTAGTAAGCCCTGGTTTATGTTCATCAGTTCTCCGAGGCGTTCTTTATCATTAATTTCCAATGTTTTTCTTGCTTTTCGTGTGATGTGTGCTATGGTGTCCATGATAAGGTTCATGATCTTGGGGTGGCGTTTCATCCGTTCTTTCACGAGTTTAACCATCTTCGCAGTGTCTTCCGACCTAGTGTATCCTATGACCAGGGAATCTTTGAGGTCTCCCTTGATTTGGTCCATTTTTTCTTTGTCTAGGTATATTAGGCCTCCGTGCGTTGAGGTGGATGTATCTAGTGGACTCGCAGCACCTTGAACTTCCAGTTCGACTCTGTGAGCTCTCTTGGCAATTGATGTTAGTGTGGTCTTCCTTTCGTGGTATTTGTCAAGTGCTGCTATAGTGGCTACTGTAACGGCGGCTGATGAGCCTAAACCAGCCCCTATGGGTATTCCGATTTCAAGTTTTATTTTGAGGGGTGTGGAATCATGGTAAAATTCTAGGGCTTTGAGGATATAATTTAGGATGCCTATTTCACCTTTTTTTAATTTTAATCCTGTTTCTGGGGTGAGTATGGCTTCAAGATGGAGGTCATCAGATTTTATCCTTGTATAATCCTTGTGGGATTCCCTGATGGTTATGGTGGCCCTCTTGTCTATTGCGAGTGCTATGGCTGGTTTACCATAAACTACGGCGTGTTCTCCGAATAGGATGGTTTTACCTGGTGCAGACGCTCTTGAACCCATAGGACCACCAATAGTTGTCCCTTTGGATTATTCTAGGATGGCTGATGCGTATCCCACCACTGAGGAATTGTCACCTGTTATGTCACCACTGGTGGCGTATTTAAGGAGTCTGCCCTTAGTAGCTCCTAATCCTCTGGCTGCGATGATGGATGCCGCTACTGGACCATAACCACACATGCTAACATTGTACTGGTAAATCCTCTCATACATCCTGTTTTCATCTAATGAGATTATGGCTTCGAGCACTTTCTGGTCGTTTTTGTACGCGACCTCGGCTGGTTCATAATGTGTGAAATCTGTACTTGCTATGATCAGAACATCCTTTCCCTTGCTTGCATCTGTTATAGCATTCCCTATCTCCTTTGCTGTTTCGAGGTCTTGCATCCACATGCAAATGGGCACTATCTTAAAGTCCTGGTTGAAATATTGTAGGAATGGTAGGTGGACTTCGCAACTATGCTCTCCTATGTGGGCTGATTCGTCTATGTCTATTATCTCAGAGACTTCTAGGAGTTCTGTTGCAAGTTCTTCATCGATTTTAACATAGCCTAGTGGTGTTATCCATTCCCCTTCTGGCATGATGGATATGCCTGAGCCCATGCCTGTATGGTTTGGACACAATATTATGAAGGTTTTTGGGAAGCCATCGGCTGCGATGGCTTGGTAGGTGTGGGCTGCCACAGGCCCTGAATAGATGTAGCCTGCATGGGGTGCTATAGCAGCTTTTAGCCTCCTTTCATCTCCTATTTCCGGTATTTTGCCTGGGCCTAGTTTATGGTGGAAGCACCATTCTATCCTCTTTTTTAGGGTGTCTGCTTCGGCTTCATAGAATGTTCCTGCTACTGCAGGGTTTCTTTTCATAAAATCACATCATATTTTTACTTCGAATTCTGTTGGGGGGACGTCAAAGTCCTCGTCTTCTTTTAGCATGCCCTTTTCTTTGAGGAATTGCCTTGTGAGCAGCCAATAGACTAGTGCCAGGGCTTTTCTACCCTTGTTGTTCACTGGTATGGCTATGTCAACGTTCCCTAGGAGGTTTTCGGTGTCGCAGAGGGCGACTACTGGTATGTTCACCTGTTTTGCTTCTATGATTGCCTGGGAGTCCGCTCTTGGGTCTGTTGCGACGAGTACCTTGGGTTCTACGAATTTTGGGAAGTTTGGGTTTGTTAGCGTTCCTGGGATGAATCTGCCGGGGATTGTTTTCGCCCCGGTTATTTCCCCAAACTTTTTCACGGGTTTTTGTCCATATTGTCTTGTTGAGACTGCGAGTATATCATCCGGTTCGTATTTTGCCAGGAATTTTGCGGCTGCTATTATCCTGTCATTTGTTTTCCTAATATCTAATACGTAGAGACCGTCTGATCTTACACGATAGATGTATTTTTCCATGTCGGCTGTTTTTTGTTGTGTGCCGATATGTAGACCTGCTGCTAGGTATTTGTCCAATGGGATTAAGAGTTCTGCCAAATATATCACCTCTCTGGTAAGTTCGCCATCCTAGCGTAGGGTATTTCTTCTTGGATTCGGATGAGTTCGTTTAGTTTGGCTATTCTTTCACCGCCTATAGCTCCTGTTTTTATTATTGGAGCTGAGAATGCTACTGCTAGGTGTGCTATGGTCTCGTCTGTTGTTTCTCCTGATCTGTGGGACACTACGGGGATGTAATTGTTTTCTTGTGCTAGTTTCACCGTCTTGTAGGTGTCTGTTAGTGTGCCTATCTGGTTTGGTTTTATGATTATGGCGTTTGCGGCGCCTATTTCAATCCCTTTTTTGAGTATTTTGCTGTTTGTTACGAAGATGTCGTCTCCACAGATGATGCATTTGTTGCCTGTTTCCTTTGTTAGTTGGGCGAATCCTTGGAAGTCTGATTCTTCTAGTGGATCTTCTATGTAGAACATTTTGTAGGTTTCTATTAGTTCTTTGACGAATTCTATCTGTTCTCCTGTGTCGCGTTTTATGTTTTCTTGATTGTAAACATATTTTTCTTCTTTGGGGTTCCAGAGTTCAGTGGCCGCGAAATCAAGTGATGGTCTTATCTCGATGCCTGTTTCGTCCCCTATCTCTTCACATGCTCTTGCCTGTATTTCCAGGGCTTCGTAGTTTGATATTTTAGGGGCCCATCCCCCTTCATCGCCTTTACCCCCTGTGAATTCAGGGTCTTTGTCTTGTATCAGTTCTTTTATCCTCGCATGGACTTTTGAGTTTGCGAATACGGCTTCTTGGATTTCATTGGCCCCAGTGGGTATTACTAGAAATTCTTGGATGTCTGGGGCGTGTTTTCCTGCGTGTGCTCCTCCGTTTATCATGTTCCCTAGTGGGTATGGTATGCTCGTGGCGAAATCACCCCCAAGGAACTTGTACAATGGTAGGTTGTATGATGACGCGGCTGCCTTGGCTGCTGCCATTGAAACCGCCACTATAGTATTCCCACCAATGTTAGATAGGTTTTCTGTTCCATCTATCTCCTTTAGGATAAGGTCTATGTCCTCAAGGTACTCGGCGTCCATTCCTATTAACTCAGAGGATATAACATCCTCCAGTTCGCTTATTACCTTGTCAACTCCTCCTTCTGGGAATGCTACGACTTCTCTGGTTCCTGTGCTGGCGCCGCTGGGTGCTGCTGCACGTCCAAAACCATTCCATGTTATCACGTCTACTTCTATTGTAGGGTTGCCCCTACTGTCTAATATCTTTCTTACCCTAACATCTTCAATAACAGTCTCCACATGAACACCTCTTTTCCTATGGGAAAACTCTAAAAATGGGGTAGAAATAGTGGTTAATTATTTTTAGAGTTTTTATTTTCTAACAGCTAATGGTATAACGCTTTTTTTAAGTTCGAGGGTAGCTATGTCAATGGGGTCCTTGGTCTCTGGGATCTCAACTAATGGTTTGGCCCCCATTGCCAGTTGAAGAGCCCTCGCCCCTATCAACCTAGCCTTTTCAAACCTGGTCATTTTACTCATCTATCTTTCCCTCCTAGGAGTTCATTGAATATGGGGGAAGGTTTTTGTGATGGGACCGCCGAGATTTGAACTCGGGTCTCCAGCGTTCCAGTGGATCTTGTCCATCCCCGGGCTGGGAGGATGGACCAGGCTACCCTACGGTCCCATGATCTTACCATGTGTCAACGTGTGAGATTAACATGCGCCTGCAACAGTATCTTTTCAATCCCAGGTCATCGAGCACTTTCTTTGGCTTTTCACCATCCTTTACTCTTTCCTGATATTCCTTGAAGTATGCTGATATTGGTTTTCCACAGCTGAAACATCTTATGGGGATCATCTTCTCCTCCATTAATCATATCTTGTGAATATATATAAGGTTATCGATAGCTCTTTTGTCTTCGAGCCCTGGCTCCTCTGCCACCATATTTTTTGGGCTCTGAGCGTCTTGGGTCTCCGACGAGCATGGTGCGGTCATATTGTGAGAATTTTTCTTTAAGTTCCATGTCATTGGTCCATTGTATAAGGCCCCTTGCTATGGCCATCCTGGCGGCTTCTGCCTGTCCCATGACTCCTCCGCCTCTTACGTTCACTTTTATGTCTATGTTCTTTGTGATTTCTTCACCAGCTAATTTTAGGGGTTCGAATATCTTGAAGCGGGCGAGTTCGGGTTGGTATAATTCTAATGGTATTTTGTTGATTCTCACCCTACCTTCACCCTCATAGAATGTTGCCCTTGCAATGGCGGTTTTTCTTTTTCCACTTGTATGTACTATCTTTTTCATCATAAGCCACTCCAGTCTCTATTTTTTAGAATTTGGCTCCTAGCAGCCTTGATATTTCACCTAATTTCACTCCTTTGCGGATGGGTGATCTTTTAGCTTCTGGTATCTGGGTCAACTCCGCTTCCTTGTATTCTCTCGGAACTCCTACATAGGCTCTTAGGCGTTTGAAAGCTTCTCTGCCCTTGGCTTTCTTGTATGGTAGCATGCCCCTCACTGTTCGCCTGAATATGTCATCGGGTCTCCTCGGATACTTGGGGCCCATCCTCCTAGGATTGGATATGCTTGATCTGTCTATTCTCTGTTTGTATTTCTTGTGGGCCCATTCTTTTGATCCTGTGATGATTATTTTATCTGTGTTGAGGACCACTACTTCTTCGCCTTGGAGTAATTTCTTGCTCACAATACTTGCAAGTCTTCCTAGGACATGTCCTTTACCGTTGATGATCATGATAACTCCCTCATACTATTATTTTTATATTGGAGCCTTTTGGGTTTTCTTCTAGTAGTTTTTCTATTGTGAGGTGTTGCCCTTTCGCCTCTCTTATTTTATCTTTTGCTGTTTTTGAGAATTTCCATGCTGCTATTTTAACTTTGTGGTCTAGCTTGCCTGTTCCCAATACTTTCCCTGGGACTATTACTGTCTCGTTCTCGGTTGTGTGTCTGTTTATTCTTGATATGTTGACTTCTGCCATTTGTCTTGTGGGTTTTTCCAATCTCTTGGCGATGTCTTTCCATATTGCCACGTTTTCCTTTGATGATTTCCTTTTAAGGGCGCGTATAAGTTTTATGAGGTTGGGGTTTGTCTTTGTAATCTTTTTTGCCAATTTACACCCCCCTTAACATTTTTTTGTTATGTTGTCTGCTTTTTCCATTAAAATGTCACATGCTCTTTCTAGAACTTCTTTTGGTGGTATTGAACCGTCTGTTTCCATTTTGAAGATGAATGATCCTTCTTTGTATCCTACTTTTATGGCTTCCCTGTCACATGCCCTCATACAAGTTTTACACATTGCACAATCTTCAATATTAACAACTTTAGGTTTTTCGGGTCCTTCTTCTAGGATTCCCCTGGGGCATGCTTTTACGCATTCATAGCATTGTTCGCATTCTTCCCCGATTGTTATCATTGGATAGTATTTGTATGCACATGCTGTGGTGGGCTTCCATTTAGCATGTTCCATTCCAAGGCCTAGTTGTGCTATGGCCTCTAATTCTATGTTTTCATCCTCTCTAAGTCTTAGGATTGGTATGGTATCATATACTGGTACTACTTTTTCATCCTCTGATATCAGATCCTTTGAATAGACTATCCCTGGGCCTTTCCTTTTTAGTGTTAGGGATACGCTGCATCTTGGACAGTAGTCATCGCAGTCGCATTCACTCGGCATTAAAATCCCGTTTATTGCTTCTTTATCCGATTTTAATGGGATTAGACCAAGTCTGTGTACTATGATTTCGTCGAACATGGATGAATCATTTTTTATCATGTTAACGTATTCTATTGCCAGTTTGGGGACTTCTGTCATGCTGGTTCTTCTTATAGCGTTAACGAAGGATGTGTCAGCACCCTCTATTATGAGGGTTATTTCATTCTCGGATTTTTCTTTCATGTTTATATCCATTTTAGACCCTTCTCCCTCTCCTGCCTCCAGGTCTCCCTGTACCATCATGTGGTATTGGTGTAACATCCTCTATCTTACCTATTTTCAAACCTGCACGGGCTAACGCCCTTATAGCTGCCTGTGCACCGGGTCCTGGCGTCCTTGGACCGTTTCCTCCGGGGGCCCTGACTTTTATGTGTAATCCCGTGATGCCCTTCTCCTTGGCATCCTCTGCTGCCCTGGTAGCTGCTTCCATTGCAGCGAATGGTGAGGCTTCTTGTCTGTCAGCCCTTACAACTCTTCCACCAGACCATTGTGTCACTGTCTCGGCTCCTGTGATATCTGTTATTGTGATTATTGTGTTATTGAATGATGAGTAGATGTGGGCGATGCCCCATTTTTCTTTTCCTTTAGCCTTGGCCATTTATACCCTCCTATTCCGTGTCTTCTGCCTTGGATTCTATCTGTCCTATCATGGGTGATAATGGATAGAATCCTATTTTATCTTCTTCACCCTTTTTCACTAGGTAGCCCGGGGCGTTGACTTTACCACCATCCAAGGCTATGTGTCCATGTACTATCATTTGTCTTGCCTGTCGTATTGTCCTTGCAAGTCCTTTCTCATATACCATGGTTTGTAGTCTGCGTTTCAAAACATCTTCAATTGTTAGATTTAGGACGTCTTCTAGTTTAGCGTCATCTGATAGTATACCCATCCTTTTAAGGTGTCCTAGGAGTTGTTCCCTCTCCTTTCTTGTTTGTTCCTCGGGGAGGCCTAGGAGGTGCCTTGCATCTCTCCTGTATCTTCTGATCATGGTCTCGGCTTTCCATATCTCTTTTTTGTTCTTTAGCCCGTATTTTGTGAGTAGTCTGTTTTCTTCTTTTATCCTTTCAGCGTTCCATGGATGGGGTGGAGTGTCATACTTTTTACGGGGTTTTCGTGGGTGTCCCATATTAGATCATCCCCTTTATTTTCTTCTCCTTCTTCTAACACCTACAGATTGTCCTTTTCTGAAGGTTGATTTTGTCCTTTGGCCCCTTACCGGGAGGCCTAGTTCGTGTCTTATCCCTCTGTAACTTCTTATCTTCTTCAGACGGTTCAAATCTTCTCTGAGACTCATTTCAAGGTCTGCCTCGATTAGGTGCTTGTCTTCGCCTGTTTCATAATCTTGGCGACGATTCATCATCCAATGGGGAATATCATACTCTTCAGGATTTTTAAGCGCTTCCTCTAATCTTGTTAACTCATCCTCTGACAAGTATCCTATCTTTTTCTGGCCATCAAATCCAAGAACACTTACTATGGCCTTTGCAAAGGCCTTACCAACACCTTTAATGTCTGTCAGTGCATGTTCTATTGTCTTATTACCGTTTAAGTCCTTTCTGGCTATACGTACTATGTGTTTGAATTCTTCTTCCATCTGTTTGACCTCCGAAGGTGTGAGAATGAATCCACAAACCTCTTGTGGATGTTATCCCCCATATCCTCAAGGCGATAATGGGTAAAACCTAGGATTGTAGACATTAACCCGACGCCGGGACTGGGATTTGAACCCAGGAGGAGCGAAGCTCCACAAGATCTCCAATCTTGCGCCTTACCTGGCTAGGCTATCCCGGCACCTGTATAATGAGATTAATCCGAATGGGGGATATTATTTATTCATTTAGATTCTATTTAAGTTTTACCATAATTTTGGGTATGTTCCTCGTTCCATAAAAACTTTCTGGGTGTCTACTACGATACCCTTTTCAGCATCTAGGATCTCAAGGGAAGAGCACATGCTTTCACCGGCAGCTACGAGCTCGTCCTTGAGCGTCATCAAGACTACTGTGTCACCCTTTTCTATGTTATCATCTAATCCTATGATACCACCTACTGCAAGGTTTGCACCATGACAGATGGCATCAACTGCACTGTCCCTGATAACTATCCTTGGAAGGTGCTTGACTGCAAATTCCATTGGTTGTATACATTTTCGCAGGTGGGATTCGTCGTCTTCCTCTATCCAGAAATGGTATGCGTCGGTTAGGTCATGGAGCGTTATTAGTGTCTCATCTTCAGTGAATGGTCCGACTTTTGTACGTCTTAATTCGAGCATGTGAGCTCCTGTCCCAAGGGCTTCCCCAATATCGTGACAATATTTCCTTATATAGGTTCCGGCTTCGCATCCGATCCTGAATAGCACATCCTTCCCATCTACTTCTAGTATTTTGACATAATAGATTTTTCTAACCCTTAGTTGGCGTTTCACAGCAGCTTTCATTGGTGGGGTCTGGAATATTTTACCCTGGAATTCTTGGAAAACATCCTCCAGTTTTGACATTTTAACGGGCCCATGCAGTCTCATGACGCAAACGTACTCTTTACCCGCTTCTAGGAGTAATTGGAGCACCCTTGTAGCCTTTTCGATGCCTATGGGTAGTATCCCAGTGACTTTGGGGTCTAGTGTTCCTCCGTGTCCGACTTTTTTCACGTTGAGTAGTCTGCGGATCCATGAATCTACTTGATGGGAGGTGGGACCTGGGGGCTTATCAAGGTTGATAACCCCCTTTTGTATGTGTTCCTCTATGGGCCTCTTATATGGTGGGCAACCATATGCCGGGTCTGTTTCGGCTTCGGTTTTGATTAGGAACCTTGCCATGGGGCGCCCCATTGATCTTATTGTTTTTCGAGTTGTTTTTTAATCTCTTCTATGTCGTCTGATTTTATTTCTATCTTTTTTTCTGTGGGTTCTAAGTGTTTTATGTTGCACCTTCTGTTTTTGACGTTGACCCCCACGACTTCTACGAAATTTTTATCGATTATATCAATTATCACACATTCTTCTCCTGCTTCTCTGCCTGCGGTTTTGATGCATATTCTTCCCACTTCTATTGCTGTCATTTGATCACCTCGATAATTTTTATTATTATATTCGTGATTTCTTCGGGTTTGAAATGGGCGCTGTTTAGTATTATATCATAGACTTGTAGATCTTCTATGTCAATCCCGTGGATTTCCATGTATCTTTTGGCTTCGCTTTCTTCTCTTTTCCTAATCTCATCCTCAACAACCTTGCGGGGCTTTGATTCTCTTCTACTTATCCTCTCTGCTCTAACATCGAATGGGGCTATTATGAGAATTTTGAGGTCTGCTTTGACAAAATAGGCTGAAAGTCTCCCCTCCACTATCAAGTTATCCGCTCTTTTAGCCATCTCTGCTTGTCTTTTATCTATCTCCTTGTCGATTTCATGGTCTTCTTCCGCTAGTCTGCTAAATTCTAGGATGTTCATCCCCTTTTTGGCTGCCATCTGCCTGAAAACTTCACCCGCTGATATGAATGGTATCCCTAGTTTCCTTGAGAGTATCCTTGTTATTGTTGTTGTACCAGCGCCTGGGAGACCACTGATGGTTATTATCATGACCTTGCCTCTTCCTTAAAAACTTTTCTCATACACTCTGAGCAGTAATAACCACCATATGGCCTGTTAGGTCTTCTCTTCGACTTTGGCAGTTTTCTTATCTGGTATGGTCTTCCGCGTGGGACTCCATGGAGTGGCTTGCCGCATCCTGCACACACATGTTTTGATGGTTTTTTCTTCTTGTAGTGTATGGCTGTCCTGCCACCTGGAGTCCTCTTGAATGTTCTCTTATATGACTTGGATCTGTATCTTAATTCTGGCATTGAGCGTTCCTCCAAAATTACATTCCTTTAAGTCCCATGAATTTCCTGAATATTTGGGACATTGCAAATGAACATAGTATGTACCAGCCAAGCCATCCTATAGCATAGGCTGGTGAACCAGCCGGCATCTTATAGAACATGTGCCATACTGGGACTAGGAGCACGTAATATGCTACTTGTGGGAGTATGATCGTGGCCTTTGAAATATGGGGGTGTTGGGCCATCCAATAGAATACTAGGATTATGGGCAGGAAGGTTACTATCATCGGCTTGAATGACATTGTCATCATTTCCCTCTGCTTGTCCATGAATTCCATCTGCTTCTCTTGGAGTTCCTCGAGGGCTTTAACGTCACTGGATTTCCTGGCTTCCATGACCTCTTGTTGGAATTCTTGCATTTCAAGTCTAAGTTTTTGTAGTCGTTCTTGGTCTACGAGTAGTTTGTTTGCTAATGTTATTATGAAGGCTACTAGGGTGGCTATAACAAATATTGTGAGTATTGGATTTTGTGGATTAGGGTCTAATGCTAGGAATGGGCCGAATATGATATCTAATCCCTTGTATATAATGTCAAGTACCATTTTCTTGTTTCTCCTCTTATAGTATCTTTTTCATTTCCTGAACTGCATTTTCTAGGCGGTTGTTATGGTTTTCGATTATTTTCACTGTTGCACCTGTTAGGGTGGCGTAGGCCATGGCAGCTGCTCTGTTCATTTGTTGGTGCAAGTCTATTTCTTTGAGCATTTCCATGTCCCTTGTCCTTGTCTTGTCCGAGATTCTTCTCATGAAGATTTCCTCTGGGTCTGCCTCAATAAGTACGAACATGTTTGGTTGGAGTTCCTCTAGGACCCATTGTGGTAGTCCTGGTAGAAAACCAGTCGGCGTTTTTATGGTGCAGTGGGTGTCAACGATTATATTAGTTTCCTCGGATCTCTCTCTTATATTTTTCGCAGCCGCCTTTTGTATCTTCTTTTGTTTTTCTGGTGAAAGTCTCCTCAACTGATCCCTATCCTCCACCAGACCCTTTGATTGGGCTATTTCGAGCATCACATCCCCATAGTTTACGTTTATATAATCTAGGTCTTCTAGTGCATGTTCGAGTACTGTTGTACTCCCAGATCCTGGTATGCCTGCAACTACAACAACCTTCATATTTTATCCCCTTTTTTTATTCTCCAAGGAAGCGTCTGAGCATTGGATGCATGTCCATAAGTTGTTCCTGGGCTATCTCCTCATATAACCTGTAGACTATACCCACTGTTAAAAGCACACCGGTACCCCCACCTAGGGCCCCTGTTAGGTCAGCTATGAATGCTAGGAATCCTACGAAGGCCCCCCCTATTATGGTGAGTGGGGGTATATAACGTTTTAGTATCCTCTCAAATTGTTTCTTGGTACTTCTAAAACCAGGAATTTGTAATCCCATCTGGTATAATTGTTTGGCAACCTCTCGGGGTCCGAGGCCGCTTATTTCGATCCATAACCATGCGAATAGGATAGAGAATCCTATGAATACTATTGCATAAAATATGACTTTGAAGGGATCCAAGTAGAGGATGTCAATAGACCTTGGGGGGGTTAGGAGGTATGCTATGCCACTTATGGCTTGCCCCCTTGAAACCTCTCCGAGTATTGGGTGTCCCATTTTCTGGAATACGTTGGCCATTAATTGCACGTTTAATAGTAGGGCGCTTGTGAGTATAACTGGCATGTTACTCGCATATACGAACCTGAGCGGGTACTTGCCTATTGGACCCCTCCCCCATCTTTTACCTCCACCCATTGTTAAGGGTATTTCAACCCTCATGCTCTCTGCATAGACCACAATTAGGAATACGAAGATTAGGGCTAGTATTGGTATAATATAATATTGTATATCAGGAGATTGGCCAGTTGCTAGCAAGTATAGGAAACCTGGTATTCTGCCGGCTGGCACTCCTGGTTGTGCTGGTGAGGGAAGGGGGTTGAATGCTCCCACCATTATCTGCTGGGATACTCCTGCTGCTATGAATAGTCCAACTCCACTGCCAAAGCCCCACTTAGAGACCACCTCATCTAGGAATATTATGAGCACGCCACCTATTGTCATCTGTAATATTAGTATGCCTGTAAATGCTGAAGATAAAGGTGTGAGGGCCCCTGTTAGTACTAGTATGGCTGCTTCAAAGACTGTGAAGATTATGGCTAACAGTTTCTGGGTTCCTTGGAAGAATGCCTTGTCTTCGTGGCGTGAGAGGTCCAATTTTAATAGTTTTCCACCTACTAGCAATTGTAGTATGATTGATGCTGAGACTATGGGCCCTATACCTAATGTTAGGATTGAGCCGAAGTTTCCTGCGATAACCGCCCTTAACTGTGCGAATTGGTCCACTGCGGTGGGACTTAGACCATATAGGGGTATCTGGCCGAGGAAGAAGTATAATATTAGGATTATTCCCGTCCATTTGAGTTTTTCCTTGAATGTTTGCCTGTATTCAGGCCGTTTTACTTCTGGTATTATTGAGAATATGGGGTCTAGTTTCTCCCTCAAATTTGTTCAACTCCCAGGGATTATATTGTCTCGGTTTTTCCCCCGGCCTCTTTTATCTTTTCTTCTGCTTTAGCTGAGAATTCGCGGGCTTTAATGTGTAATGGTTCTGTTACTTTGCCCTGGCTCAAGACTTTCTCGCAGCCTATGCTGGTAACGTCTAAGATTGTTATATTTTTTTCTTTTTTGGCTATGCCTTCTTCTATGAGCTTTGGTAATTTTTCTTGGATTTCTCCAAGGTTTATCGCCTTCTGGTCCTTGATGAGTTTCTTTGGACGTTTGAATCCCCTTTTACCGAAGTGTTCCGGGTCGTATTTGACTATCCATGTCCAGTGGTGTTTGTGTCCTCCTGCTTGTCCTCTGCCGCCGCGGTGGCCTGCTCCTCGCCTTTTCTTTGATGATCCTCCGCCGACTGTCCTGGAGCCTCTCATCTTTGTGATCTTTTTTCTTTTTCTGATCATCGTATCCTCCCCCTATATCATTCGTTGTATTAGTTCGTTTATCTTATCTCCTCTGTAGCCTAGGCTTCCACCTTCTTTGAAGGATTTTTTCACGCTCTCATAGCCTTTCCTGGGTGGTTGGAGCCTGAATACTGGTTTTATATGAAGGTCTTCGAGTGTGGTTTCTCCTTTGATTAGGGCTTCTGCTAATTCTTTGAATGTTGAATAGCCTTTGTCTTTTATGTGTTCTTTTGTGATTCTTTTGTTACCTGGTAGTCTGCCTCTTTTCTTGATCATTGATGCTAGTGTCCCGTCGTTTATTTCTCCCCATGTTATGTAATCTTTTGCTTTTTGCAGCATTCCTTTGTAGTCTGGTGTTTCATCGACTAGTACTGCGTGGTTGATCCTGTGTAATCTTAGCATTGCTAGGGTGTCCTTGATGTCTTTTCTCACGCCCACGGAGCCCCTCACTCTTATGACTACGAACATTCTGGCTCACTCCCTTATGCTGTGGTGACTCCAAGTTTTTTAAGGTCTTTTTCTGTCGATTTTATCTTGTTTAACTGTTTTAAGGCGTTGAAGGTTGCCTTTGCAAAATTTATGGTTGTCTGGGTTTGTCCTTTTGTCCTGGACCATACGTCTTCTATCCCTGCGAGTCTTAGTATTGTTTTGCCAACGTCGCCTATGGCGAGTCCCACTCCTCCTGGTGCTGGTAGGAGGGTGACTCTGACGCTCCCACTTTTACCTGTGACTTTGAATGGTATGGTGTGTTCTTGGCCGCATGCGCATCCCCAGTCCCCGCATCCTCTTCTAACTTTGATGATGTTGAATTTAGCATCATCTACTGCTTTTCTTATGGCTGGTCCGACTTCTCTTGCTTTTCCTTGTCCTAGTCCTACGTAGCCGTCCTTGTTTCCAACTGCTACTATGACTCTAAAGTTTACTTTTCGACCTGATTTGTGCATTCTCTGGACTAGGTTAACGTCTATGACTTCCTCTTCAAGGTCTGGGAGTAGTGCGTCTATTATTTCTAGTTCCATTATGGGGAGCCCTTGTTCGAGTATCTCATCTATGCTTGTGATTTCTCCTTCTTTCACCTTCTGGCCTAGGCTTGTTTTGGGCTCCCATTCTTCGATGTCAAAGTTCATGATATTACCTCATCTATTTTCCTTCTGATTTCTTGGAAGTGCTCTGGTAATCTTGTTGGGGGGATCCCTCTTTCAAAGTATTTGGAGAACCTTTTTTTTGCTTCTTCTTCATCTAATGATTTTGCATAGGCTGCTATGTGTTCTCCTTTTATCCTTGACTCGTCTGGTAGGATGGATTCACTGTGAGGCACTTTTAAACCCGCATCAACAGCTCCTTTAAGGGCTGCGAAGACCCTCGAGCCCTTAATGGGCGGTCTTAACCCTATGTCAAGGACGGCCTCTGTGATCCCCTCTTTTAGGGCTTTTTTACCGCATAGGTATCCTGTTAGGTAGGCTGCGCTTATATTATTAGTATTAGCTAGCCATCCGAGTTTCTGTAATTGTTTTGAGTGGGCTGAAATGAGGGTTTCATCCCCCATTTTACCAATTTTGGCTATCTGGGTTATAACATGATAATTGGTTATTCTTACAATGAATCTTAATTTACCAACATCCATTAACCTGTACCTTGCCCTGTAGTCTGTTTTCCCTTCTCTACGTCTTCTGAAGGGTAATCTGTATCTGGGTCCGTGTGCCAAGTCTGATCGCCTCCTATCTTAGCATGTCATGGTCTCTGGCATAGGTTTTCATATAGGATTTGCTCCTGAAAGCCCCGCCCTTAGCCATTTTGTAAAGTTTACGATATGTAGTCTTGTTTATCTGCCTTTTGTCCCTCATTTTTTTAAGATCCTTCCTCAGAGCCCTTATTGTGCTTATCCACTCCCTCTTGCGGGGTCTTCTAGCACCTTTAGCCCCTTTTATACTACCTTTTCCTTTTCTTCTACCTTTCTTTTTTTGCTGTTTTATCTTCTTGGACCTGTAACTGCTTATACCTTTCTTGGGTTGGGCTTTTATGGCCCCGTCTTTTATTAGTTGTTTTATGCTTTCTCTTGTTATTGCTGTTGAAACTTCTTCGACTCTTTCAGGGTCTATCCATACCCTGTTTGTTCCTACTTTGAGTATTTCTGCAGCTAGTCTCTTTTGAGTGGTGAGATTCATATTGGGTTT
>LGEU01000163.1 GCA_001507955.1 Methanobacteriaceae archaeon 41_258
GATGGTCTAGCAGCCCATATAGGCGTTCCAATGATAACAAGCTCATAATCTCTAGGATCCTTTTCATAGGCTTTTAGCATGGCCTCTTTTTTCATTAGAGCATGATAGCCTAGCCTCAGAAGTCCAATAGGCCCTGAAAAGTCTTGTTTGCTATGTATTTCTTCGATGTCGCATTTGAGTGTTGAAGCAATCCTCTTCGCGACTTTACGGGTGTTCCCACTTCTTGAATAATATGCTACAAGGGTTTTCATAATAATAATTTGGGTTTTTATTCTAATAAATATGTTGGGGGTGTGGTGGCTTCCTCGATACCTTTGGGGGGGTGAAAACAAATTAGATGGTGGGGGGAGCTGGAAACTCTCCCACTATTTTTTGGAAGCCACCTTCTGTGGAATAAAAAAATAGTCTTTTTTTTTTTGGGGGGTGAAGTTGCATTTCCTATCTCTAAAGGTTCTCATATATAAACTTAATGGTTTGGGTGTTCCCTCACATGTTTGATAATATGTCCAAGCTCCTCTAGGATAATACCTAACCCCATCTTAACGGCATTAGGAGAACCTGGGAGGGCTATGATAAGAGAATCCTTGTATATGCCTGCAGTGGCCCTTGTTATGATAACACCAGCCCCTAACTCCTTATAGGACTCGTATCTGAAGATCTCCCCAAAACCTTCCAATTCTTTTTCGAATAATCCCCTTAAAGTTTCAATGGTAATATCCCTTTTCCCAATCCCTGTACCACCAGTTGTGAATATGACCATAGCACCCTGGCGGATCATTTCATTCACCGCTGCTATAAGACTCTCTGGATCATCACCTATAAGCTTGTATCCCATAACCTGATACTTCTCCTTTAAATTTTCATAGAGTAACCGGCCTGAAATGTCAGTAGATGGGGGTCTTTCAACTGTTCCATGTTCACGTGCCTGGGAGTCACTTAGTGTTATTATAGCACATTTTATCATGGATGGTGCCGTTTTCCTATGCTCTTCCATCGTCCTACTCTTCATACCTAAAACCCTTTATCAAAGAGATAATATATTATAGTTACCTTAAAATGGCGGGGGTAGGGTTTTTCTTTGGATTGGAGGCGGCTTCGATTCCAAGTTGGACGACCAAAATAAGTTTGAATGTCCCAAACCCTACCCATTCCAAGTATATGTTTTCAAACATTTAAAAACTTTTCGCCAGATCTAATAAAAAGAATATAATGGTACCATACAATAATAGGATGATCATAGAACCCCCAATCCAAGAATAGGGATCCAATATGGTGTGAAAATATGAAACTAGAAGAATATCATAAAATACTAGATTCTTCTGCATTCATTGGAGGGTACACCCCATCCGATGAAAAAAATTATACAATACCAGAGGTTACAGAAGAACTAAAAGACCTAAAATCGAGGATACTCCTCGAAAAATCACTAGAGGATGGCAACCTCAAAATAATCAACCCCAAAAAAGAATACATTGAAGAAACTGAAAGGCTCGCTGAAAGATCCGGCGACATTCTGAGATTGTCAAAGATAGACAAAAAAATCATAGCATTAACACTACAATTAAAAAACGAACAAGAAAAAGTGATGATGATCACAGACGATTACTCCATCCAAAACATCATGAAAATAATAAAAGTGCCGTTCAAGGCAATCATAACAGAGGGCATAAATGAAATATACCAATGGGAAAAAATCTGTATAGGATGCAAAAAAAGATACCCCCACAACTACCCATCAACACAATGTGAAATCTGTGGCTCCAAGATCATAAAAAAGAAAAGGAAATGATAACCCATGAAAATCGGTGTAGTAGTCCACGGCCCACAGATTGTAGACTCAGGATACGCCCTCAAAATAATAAAACTCTTAAAAGAATATGGGAAAGTCAAAGCACTCCTCGGCGGTACAATGGGGAGAACAGCAGTCTACGACGCCCACCTAGAAAACCTAATCGACATTTCCAAAAAAAGACTCCCAAGCCAATCAATAGACAAACTCGCAAAAGAAGGCCACGACATAATCTTCCTACTAAATTATGGAAAATCAAAGGTTACAGGCCATGGATTCGGCTACAAAGTCTTCATGAAAACAAAAACAAAACCAAAACTCATACAAATCGAAAGACCCGGTGAAAAAGACGGTACAGTAATCCC
>LGEU01000164.1 GCA_001507955.1 Methanobacteriaceae archaeon 41_258
TCTTTTTCTCCGTTGATGAGGTTATCTGCATGTGCAACTATTTTCTCTTCTAGGGTGACTGGCATATAATCTTTTGGGGGTAAGCCTAGTAGGATGGCCTCTTCCCTTGGTATGCCAGCCCCTACATGCCTTTCAACTATTTTTATTATCTGCTTGGGGTATCCTTTCTCTTTGAGGATCCTGGCCCCTATTATCCCATGTTGAATGCTGTTAGTCTTGCATCTTCCTATGTCATGTAAAAGGGCGGCCTCTTTGATCAGTTCTTTATCAACTTTAAAATTCTTGGATATTTCAAGTGCTTTTTCAGCCACTTTTTTAGAATGGTTTATAACCCACTGGGGACAGCCAACTTCTTTAAGTAGGTGAATGCTCAAAAAGTCACCCAAAATCCCTTTTAAGAATAAGATTTGAAGTTTAGGGGTATTTCTGAGCCATTATTTTCGTATAAGCTCAGTTCCTTTCTGATTTGTTGTATTATCTCTGAATTATCCATATATTCAAGTTTTCCATGACATTCTGGGCATTTGAAATCGTTTTCAACAGCTTCGTCAAAAGTGTACCTGTAATGGCCGTTTTTGCATGCGAAGAACATGTTATTTTCCTCGAATGCTAGTAGTTCCCTCAAGTTCTCCATGATTTCCCGGTTTCTTTTCTTTATTATCTCCTCAACTTTCCCTGATTCGAATTTCCATGTGTAAGTGTACCATTGAGTTTCAGGGTCCTTGCTCCTTTTGTAACTTGCTATCCCAGCATCATAGAGCTTATATAATATCCTGCGGACTGTGTTCAATTTTAAGTGGGTTTTCTCGGATATCTCCTCATCAGTTATACTGCCCCTCATCAAACACTCAACTACTGGCACGCCCTCCTCCTCATTGACTATCTCATGGATCAGCTCTTGTATTAACGTATTGTTAATCAATTAAACTCCCCCTGCACTTGGAAACAACCTAGTGAAAAAATTTGCAATGCTATTTTTGTAATCTGACAGTATCACTTTTAAATCTTGTATGTAATCATATGATAGTAATATTATATAAATTTATATATAAAAGAGAAATGGAAGTTTTTAAATATTGGTATCTAATATTGTGATGATCCCACCATAAATTGGGGGGTTAGCCCAGCCCCACACTGGCTAAATAATAAACAGTTCACTTGTCTATTATGGGATGTCATTCTCACTTTTTCATCTGGGCATATTCCCTGGGGGTTAAATTTCCCTGATTATAACTGCAGGCACATGCTCAATTGATTCAAGGCTTTTAATACTTATCCTATCCTTCTCTTCCTTAAAGATTTTCTCCATATCATAAACTGTTTCAATATGTTCATCACGGTTTTTATGATAATCCTCCGCAATCTTCGCTACCTTGAATATCGTATCTATGCTTATCCTCCTTGAAGCTGCGATTGGCGTTGGTAATATTGTATCTGAAAATCTTCCAAAAAGATAACCCCAAAATCCAGTGTCAGATTTTATACCATTTATAGCACAGGGTAATGGGGTGAAATAGTATCCCATTAACTTGTAAGTGGCATCAGTATCAATTATAATAACAATAACATCCTTACCATACTTATCTTCTAAGCTCTTGGCAATATGCTCTGAAACACTCCCAGGATCCTCTGGTAAAAGAGCCACTAGAGCACCTGGAAGATTACTCAAATCGATACCGGCTTCGGAACCAGGCTTCAAAGCATGCTTAATACCATAATATCTGAGCACAACCTCTTTATGGGCTCTGGCCTCCCTTGGCAGTCTTCTCAGGTTCCTTATCGTCCTCTTTTTCACACCTAATAATGGCCCCAAGAGATAACCCCAAATATACTTGGACCATACATCCGCAAGTAAAAAAGCTAAAAAGGATGGTTTATATTGCGATTCGTCAACTATACGCCCTTGTGATATGGCGACTGGCGTTTCAGAAACTACAAGATAATCCCCATCCTCAACTATCGGACCGGCCTTATCTATAAGCTCATCCAAGCCCTCATTAGGTCTTATATATCCCGTTTTCACTGGGATGACCCTATACTTGTCCATAGGGGATCATCTTTCCAATTTTATAGGGGGAGCCCACACTTTCAAATCAATACCCTCTATAAGGGCTCTTTCACCCTCTAATTG
>LGEU01000165.1 GCA_001507955.1 Methanobacteriaceae archaeon 41_258
AGATAAAACTTAAAAAGATAAAGGAACCCGTCAAATTTGAAGGCTCCGGAGCCTACGGAGCATCCCACGAAATGGAACACCTCTCAAAAGGTCGGATCAGTGGAAGACCGTTCTGGGAGTTCAAATACGAAATCGAAGAATAGAATTAAAAAAGTTCAAGACATTAGCAGTCACTACAAAAAAATTTACTCATACAATGCAGAAGCCATCCACCACCCCCCCAGATAAGATTGCCAAATATACTGATAAACCCCTATGAATTAGCTCATACCCAGAGGATATCAGCATTATTGCCACCTCACAAGAGGACATGCACCTAAATATTGAAATGCCTTTTTCTGGGATCGCTCTCGTGGAATTTTGAAACATGCTGCGGTTTCGGTGCCCCTTTAATTCAATAAATTTATGCAGGCAAGTACACATAATAGAAGGTTGCCTATTCTACACAATACAAGTATAAGAAAGTGAAATAGGCATTAAAAATCACATATAAACGTTTTTTTCCCAGTGCAACCGCCCCCAATTAAAGGTTAATATAACTTCAATCATATTAATATTGGTGTATTAACATGAAGGCTGATGCTGTGAAAATTGCAGATAGGGTCTATTGGGTTGGAGTTTTGGACTGGGATATTAGAAGCTACCATGGTTACACCCTTAAAGGTACAACCTACAATGTTTACCTTGTATTCGGGGAAGAGAAGGTTGCTCTTATAGATAACACATACCCTGGGACCTCTGCACAGATGATGGCGAGAATAAACGATGCTCTCCAGAAAGAGGGAAGGGACAAGATTGATATAGTAATACAAAACCACATCGAGAGGGATCATAGCGGGTCGCTACTAGAGGTTTTGAAAAAATATAATATTCCCATTTACTGCACCGGGAAAGCAGCAGAAGGATTGAAGAAACACTACCCACCCCTAGTGGACGCTAAGATAGAGATAGTCCGGACGGGTGACAGCCTAGATCTTGGCGGTAAAAGTTTCATGTTCCTCGAGGCGCCCATGCTCCACTGGCCTGATAGCATGTTCACATTCCTATCCGAGGATGGTATACTCTTCTCTAATGACGCCTTCGGACAACATTTATGCTCCAATAGACGCTTTGACAATGATATCGATGATTATATTATAATGGATGCTGCGAGGAAATTCTATGCAAATCTTATAACACCATTATCACCATTGGTGTTGAGAAAATTCAAAGAACTGGAAGATCTCGGACTTCTTGACAGGATAAAGATGATAGCACCATCCCATGGACAAATATGGACTAAACCAGAGAAGATCATAAACGCATACAAGAATTGGGCCACTGGAAAATGCGAGGACAAGATCACGATAATATATGATACCATGCATTGCTCCACCCAAAAATTGGCGCACGCCCTTGCAGAAGGGGCTATGAGTGAAGAAGTAGACGTTTCCATGTACTTCCTCCATGAAGACGAAAGAAGTGAAATAGTAAAGGACATACTTGGAAGTAAAGCCATATTTATAGGGAGTCCCACGATTTTTAACGGGCCATTCCCAAGCCTCGGAGACCTTATATATTATCTGAGGGGCCTTGCATTTGACAGAACAGGCTTCAGGAGACTTGCGGTCATTTTCGGTTCTAAAGGTTGGGGTGGTGGCGCGGTTAACAGCCTCAAACAGGAGCTCTCAAAGGCGGGATTTGACGTGTTCGCCACCATAGAAGTGGATTATGTGCCATCGGAAGAGGATCTGGTTAAATGCTATGATGTGGCTAAGTCAACAGCTTCTAGGATAAAATCATTATAGGATGATTAAAGTGGAGAAGATGGTTTTAAGGGGGGATTTATCCCCAGAGGATAAGTTGTTGGCGTGTTTGTTCTGGACTGTGCGTAAAACCATCCGAGAAGAGGGATGCGCCCCTTTGAGGGTAACTAGGATTGAAACGTCAACAAGAACTTATAAACCTCAAAGAAGGAAGTTATTAAAGCTTTCCCCCATCTTATTCGATGATATAAGAAATGATATGAGAAATGGTAGGATTGTTTCCTTTGAATTATTTATTGGTGAAGAAGTTCTAAGGGTTTATATAGATGATA
>LGEU01000166.1 GCA_001507955.1 Methanobacteriaceae archaeon 41_258
AGAGGGAGGATAGTGTGGGTATAGTTCGGAGTATGGAGTTGGCAGATGACACAGGCGTCATAAGAGTCACACTATGGGATGAGAAAGCAGAAACACCTCTCAACATAGGAGATGCTGTAAAAATAAAAAACCCACGTGTAAGATATAGGAATGAGAACCTCGAGCTTAGCTTGGGTCGGAATTCCCAAATAGAAGTTATAAAAGGGGAAATTAAAGATTTACCCAGTTTTGAGGAAATAGAGGAAATGGTCTACCCATATAAGAATATAAGTGATCTTGATGAAGAATCAGAGAATGTGAAAATCTCGGGAGAATTAACAGACCTCTATGGTGACAGGATAATATCATATCGTTGTCCAAGGTGTAACACGCGCCTTGATATCGGCGAGGAAAACATATGCAATTTCTGTGGCGAAGCAATAGATGAACCACGCCACCTACTCATGATACCTGGCCGGGTTGCTGATGAGACTGGGGAAATAAGGGTAACATTCTTTGGAAGAGAAGCCGAAAAATTGTTAGGGATGAAAACAGAGGAAATAGTGGACGTGATTAACAAGACAGGCGACGAAGGAGCTCTACATGATAAAGTTGAAGATCTCAATGGTGTACATGTAACTGTAATAGGAAATGTGAATTTCGATGAATATAATGAGGAATTAAGATTCAATCCCAAAAAGATTGTCGATATCAAATTTTAAAGTCAAAAAAGGAGAATAAAAATGGTTGAACTCGAAGATCTCCCAAACGTAGGGTCCAAAACAGCTCAAAAGCTTAGAGAAGCAGGATTTGGGGATATGATGCGCCTTGCAACGGCCACGGCCAAGGAGTTATCAGTTAAAGCAGATATAGGTGAGGGAGTGGCTGAGAAGATAATAGAGGCGGCTAGAAAAGCCGAGAGGATAGATTTTGAAACAGCACTTGATGTGATGGAAAGGCGTAAAGATGTTGGAAGGATAACCACTGGTAGCAAGGCACTGGATGAGCTCATAGGCGGCGGGATAGAAACACAAGCCATAACAGAGGTGTTCGGAGAATACGGGTCTGGTAAGAGTCAATTAGCCCACGAACTCGTTGTCACAGTTCAGCTACCTGAGGATAAGGGTGGGTTAAATGGTGAGGCGGTATTTATAGATACAGAGAACACATTCAGACCAGAGAGGGTTGAACAGATAGCTAATGCCTTCGAACTTAACATTGAGGAGGTTATGGAAAGAATATACATTGCAAGGGCCTTTAATTCAAGTCATCAGATACTCATGGCTGAGAAGGTGAATGAGTTAATCCAAGAGGGTAAGGATATAAGACTTGTCATAGTAGATTCACTCACATCCCATTTCAGGGCAGAATATGTGGGGAGAGAATCTCTTGCAACAAGGCAACAAAAATTAAACCAGCACTTGCATACATTACAGAACATTGCCAACACTTACAATGCAGCCATCTTCGTAACCAACCAAGTCCAGGCAAGACCTGATGCCTTCTTTGGGAGCCCGACAAAGGCCATAGGAGGGCACGTGCTTGGACACGCGGCAACTTACCGCATATGGTTAAAGAAGGGATTAGCTGGTAAGAGGATAGCGAGACTGGTTGACAGCCCACACCTACCAGAGGGTGAATGTGTCTTTAAAATAACCAATGATGGTATAGTAGACTGAGAACATCCCCCCATGCTTTTTTTGGTGGATCCTATGGGGGCAACTTAAATATTTTATTGTGATAATTTATGAATTCCTTTGATACAGTACTTGCTATAGTCTTAATGGTTTTACTTGGTTATATCGCGAAGACTTTGGGTGTTCTCCGTGAAAAGGATGCTTATTCTCTTAATAAAGTGGTTGTAAATATTGCTATACCATCTTTGATCTTCAACTCGATTTATAATTCGGAAATCTCAACCATCACAGCCCTTTTAAAAATGCCTCTTGTATCCGTGATAATTAGCCTTTTAATTGGGATAATGATATTCTTATGGACTAGACTATCATATTATGATAAGAGACGGGCTTGGAGCATAATATTACCAACTGCCATGGTCAATTCAGGTTTCATGGGTTACCCTGTGGTCTT
>LGEU01000012.1 GCA_001507955.1 Methanobacteriaceae archaeon 41_258
CAGAAAAAGGACGAAAAGAAATCAAAGAATCAATAAAATATTACATGGAAAATGCTAGGATAATCAGGGAAAGCCTAGAAGATACTAGCCTAGAATATTATGGTGGAGTTAACGCACCCTATATTTGGGTTAAAACACCAAATATGAGTTCATGGCAATTCTTCGACAAATTACTAGAAGAAGCTCAGGTAGTTGTAACCCCAGGCACGGGATTCGGACCAAGCGGGGAAGGATATTTTAGATTAACAGCATTCAACACCCGAAAAAACACTAAAGAGGCGATGAAAAGAATAAAAAAGATAGAATTTTAAACCATGTAAAATTTCCAACCACGCGCCTATTTTCTCTCAATCCTTATCCTTATAGGTGGTTCCACGCCTCTTCTGCGCAATATCCAGACAACCACCCCTATTATGATGAGAATTATAAGCCATACTGGTATAACTATAACATTATCACTGGTGGTTATCGTCTTGACAGCTTGGAACCTACCATATTTTATTGTTGTATCCACCTTGTATAAGCCGAGGTCTGTCCATCCAGGAGTCCATCTTTCAACAAGAGTATAATTATCTTCAGGGTATACAACACCCTCTATAGGAATATTATGCCTGGTCAAGCCCTTAATTTCCACTGATCCTGTCATGTTCGCCTGAACGGTACCATTATTCCTGAGCTCATAGACAAACTCTCCCGGAATAAAACTCAAAAGTATAAGGGGTGCCTTATGGTTAATGAGTTCCAGAGACTCTATGATAGGCCCTGGAAGCCCCACTCTTATGGGCACTACAAGTTCGACTCCGTGTGTGATCTGAGTCCCTCCTGTAACATTCTCTACCACTGGAAGACCCCTTATGACAAGCGCGCCCACAGCATCTGAATAGTTTATCTTAGATGGTGCCTTTACAGTGAATGTTACCTTCCGGGATTCTCCTGGTTTTAGGGTGAATGTTGTGTTACCATTGATTGTTATCCAATTCGCAATACCCTTATCAGAGTATTCGAGGTGTATGCTGTCCATGAGAAGCCTCTTTTTTTCAATAGTAACATTAACTGTTTCGTTCCCGATATTTTTCACTGTAACTTCACCAGTCACTGTCCCGCCCGGTTTGAGGTCGTAGCGGAATTCAGCTGGCGAAGCCCACAAACCTGTTGCAATAATCGGATAAAATGACCCTAAAAGGAATATGAATATTAAAGTTGCCACAAGAACCTTAAACTTCATCCGAGACTCCCCTGTACTTAATATGAAGATCATACCATAAAAGAAATAAGATGAAGGAGAATAAAAAAATTTCGTTTTTTGCTTAAAAATGGGATCAGATTATGGTTGTACGTTGTGTTTCACTGCAGTGTAGATCAAGGTTATGACGTAGGTTCCATCTTCTGTAAATGCTGGTATTGTAAGCTGTTGCTGTGTTGTCCATGTAAATGGTGTTCCTGAGCCCTGACTAGCCTTGGGCATGTTATCATAGATCTTCAGAAGACTCGTTGAAAGTTGTTCGAAACTTCCAGTAACATTACTCCTTATCCTATAATTACCATCTATTGGTATTGTATCAGTTGTGTTTTCGGTGGTTGGTCTAAAGTCTGTGTCATTTGTATTGACATAAAGATCTATTTTAACATTGCCAGTGTTGCTTATATCGTAATTTGGGCTATTGTAAGTGTCGCCTGCACTCTGATTACCAAAGTCTACTGGACTGTCAACATCTATTGATATTGCTTCTTGTACTGATACTTGGACCTGTTGATCTGCAGTGGCTGCTGATGATGTGTCATATGCTCCTAGTGCGACTGCGAACATCAAAGCCACTAGTAATGCTAGTAGTCCCCCTATTTTTTCATTCATTATATCACCCTAATGACTATCCAATCATAGTCTCAATATAAAAAATAATTCGTTCATAGGATATATTTAAAGTTTTTGATTTATGTGAAAATTAAACCCAAATATAAAAAATTTTGTGACTATTATCACAATAAATTGGGTGGGCTCACAAAAAATTTATGATCCTAGAAAGATCTTGAAAGAGAAAAATCTTCAACCCAAGGATGCCCAACCCCCACAAGAATCTTCATGTTGCAGTATAAATTATGGTAACAGAATATGTTCCAGGATCAGTGTAAGGCGGCACAGTAACATAAAAACTCATAGGGACCGTGAAAGAGCCCCAAAACCCGCTATAGTTCGCTATAATATAATCTGATGTTGTGAATGATCTTTTGGGAACATTTGGTGTGCTGAATTTAAGATTTGATATTGGGATTGTTGAACCATTAGGGCCTATAAGATCCCCATTTGCCCTCACATAAAGATGATCATTAAATGCTAGAAGGTATCTGACAGTTACGGTTGCAGCATTTGGATAACTTCTTTCTATGCCATCAGGGGGTAGAGTCCCAAGATTTAAAGTAGAAGGGCTTACACTAACAGATGACCAAGCCGAAAGTGGCTGTACCGTGGTGTTATTTGTAATATTGGACTTGTTTAAAGTTTGGTTTGTCTCGTTTTCTGCTGCAACAGCAAATACACCCACCAATAACACGCATAATATCATGACTGATAGAATCCTTGAATCCAATCCAAAGCCCCCCATGATGTTCTACTATTAAACTTTTATTATTAAACTTTTTTGGATTAGTATCTTTTTTCCTTTTCTATGTCTTCTAGATTCTAGTGATGTTGAAACATTTGATAGGTATTTTTGGCTGATATTCTTCGCAGCATCTATTATGTCTTTTGATGGTCTTGGCGCGTTCAATCTGGTGGGCACATGGGCTATTATATGATATGGTAGGTCCCATCTCCCAAGGAATTTCGCGATCTTCTCAATTTCAGATAATCCGATTATGCCTGGTATGAGTACGGTTGAAATTTCCACTTTAAAGTTAAGATCTCTCTTGTTTTCTCCGAGATATTCTATGGCTTCAAGAACTCTCTTATTTGATTGGGAGGTGAGGAGTCTATGTTTTTTATTATCAAAGGCCTTAAGGTTCACATGAACTTCCTTGACCCTTAATTTGTCTATTGTCTCAAGTAGGTATGAGCCATTGGTGGATAATATACTGTGAAAGTTCCTATTTAGGAGTTTTGTCAACTTTGGGAGATCATCTTGGAGGGTGGGTTCTCCACCAGCTATTAAAATCTCAGAGAGATTGCATTCTTTTTTTATTTTGGAGAGTATATCATATAGGCTTTTTGTTGTAAGGTTTGTGCAATCTCGTGGTTTGAAAAAACAATATTTACACTTGAAATTGCACCCGTATACCAGCAATGTTATCTTATCACTTACCGAAATATGGGAAATCCTCATAAGACCCCATACCATAAATAGTAGTTGCACCCATAATAGTTTGATGCTTATGCCAACGAAACATATGGGTAGTCTCATAGAAGTTGGTGGAAGTGAAAATTTACTTGTTGTCACAGATCTTCATGGTAATCTTACAGACTTTAAAGTTTATCTTAAGATATGGGAAGAAGATTATGGTAGAAGGTCGCCTATTGTTTTCACTGGAGATTTCATACACTCTATGGGATATGAAGACGGGTCAGTGGAAATCCTTGAAACCATAAGATCATATTATAAACGTTATAAAAATTTCTATCTGCTCCTAGGAAACCATGAATGGTCTCACATCACAGGCATAGACGTCTACAAGGGTGGTGTAAACCAGAGCCTATCATTTGAGAAACTATTAATGGAAAAATTCGGTGACAATTGGATGGAAAAACTGGAATCCTATACAAGATTCTTCAAGAAACTGCCCTTCGCTGTTAAAACAAAAAATAGAGTCTTCATAAGCCATGCGGGCCCATCAAGGCACATAAAGGGCTTGGATGATATAATTAACATAAAAGAGGATGGTTACCAAGCCCCTGCAGTCTATGAGATGCTCTGGAACCGTTACGGATCCTACCTAGAAGAAGATATAGATGAATTCCTAAGAAGAGTTGACTGCAACGCCATGATAGTAGGTCACACCCCAGTTGACGGTTTCCAGCTGATAGGCAACCAGATCATACTCTCATCAAGCTACAGCGCCGGGAGAAAAGCCTACATAAACCTAGACCTAAACGCGAAAATAGAAAATTCCCAAGACCTTATCCCCATGATAGAATTCATACAAGCCTAAAATCCAATTCCAATACTAATTACCTAAGATTGAAGGATCATCTCATCTTTGCACTTTGGAATGGTGGAATCCCATTTCAAAGCATGTGAACTACTCCCCTAAGCAAGTGGGGGGGGGGGACTCCCCCCACCTGCAATAGTTAAATAATCCATCATACCATATCTCATGATTGGGATAGGAAATGAAAAGAATGAAACCGGATTGGAGGAGGACTATTATAGTCCATGCAGACAATCTTGAGGTAAAATCTGCACCATCCACATCTAAAAAGGTGCAAGTGCCCAAAATTGTTAAAAGGAGTGATATAAAAATACATAGGGTGCACTGCAAGCCCCCTATGATGATCCGAGCCATGCTCTTGGGGATCTTATCAATAAGTACCCTTGGCCTTGCGACAATAGCATACCTACTCTATAAAAAGAAAAAGTAACTAATATGGGGGGGTGAAACCTGAAAGAGACGACCCCCCCACATCTCCCTTTTGGGTTTTTATTCATTTATTAGTTTTAGTCCGGTTATTGCTGCTGTGTTCGTATCCAAGGCGCGTAGGTCGTCTGGGTTGAATTGTCTTATGTCATCGTGTCCTGCAAGTTGTGCCAGCATCTTAGTTTCTTCTGTCATGGCTTTTATGTAATTTGCAACCCTTCTTGCTGCGGTATCAACATCTAATCTTTTTCTCAGTTCTGGGTCTTGTGTTGCAACACCTACTGGGCATTTTCCTGTGTAGCACATTCTGCAGGCTCGGCATCCCATTGCTATCATTGCACCTGTCCCAATGTATACTGCATCTGCTCCCATTGCCATTGCCTTGGCAACATCTGCACCACTTCTTATACCCCCGGTTATTATGAGGTCTATTTCATCCTTTAAGCCCATGTCTTTAAGGCTGTTCACTGCCTGTACCAATGCTGAGAGTGTGGGTATGCCTGTATGTTCTATTACAACCTCTGGGGCCGCTCCTGTACCGCCTTCCATGCCATCTACGGCTATTATATCAGCTCCTGCTTCCGCGGCTATCCTAACATCATCGTATACTCTTCCCGGTCCGAATTTTACTATGATTGGGACTTTCCAGTCTGTGACTTCTCTGAGGAGTTCTATGTGCTTTGCAAGGTCTTTTCTATCTGTTGCGTCGAGGAATCTTGCGGGGCTTAAGGCGTCTGTACCTTCTGGTATTCCCCTGATTTTGGCGACTTCTGGGCTTACTTTCTCGGCTAGTAGGTGTCCCCCCATTCCTGGTTTTGCTCCTTGGCCTATTTTCACTTCTATCGCATCTCCGACATTTAGGTATTCTGATGAGACTCCGAATCTCCCTGATGAATATTGTACTATGAGTTTGTCTGCTAGTTCTCTTTCTTCTGGTAGCATGCCGCCTTCGCCTGTGTTGGCGCAGGATCCTACCATTGCTGAGCCTTTGGCCAGCGCCAGTTTACTTTCTCTGCTGAGTGCTCCGAATGACATTCCTGCTATGAGTACTGGTGCTTGGAGTGTGAGGGGTTCTTCTGCGTATCTTGTTCCTAGGGTTACTTGTGTATTACAGGGTTCTCTGTATTTGTCTACTGGTGCTATTGATGCCTGTGCTGGTACTATTAGTATGTCGTCGAAGTTTGGCAGTCTTCTCTCTGTCCCGAAACCTCTTAGCACGTATTTACCGGCCTTGGATGTGTATCTTATGTTTGCTATTGTCCTTGGATCCCATATGCTCCCGGCGCCACTTGGTAATAGGACTGGGCAGGCTGCTAGGCATGATCCGCACATTATACATTTTTTCTTGTCGATTTCTGGATAGTTGTCCACAACTTTTATAGCGTCTACTGGGCATACCATTTCGCAGGTTCCGCAGAATACGCAGAGTCCTTGGGTGGCTGCTGCAAGGTCTGATGATGGTGATGATGGTGTTAGTGAACTTGAGGATGTTGCGGCTTTCAATTCAAATCCTTTATGTATGTCGCTTACAACTTCTCTCACATCTACTGCTTCTAGGCATCCTTTTTCGCATGCTGCTACACATGCTGGTGTGTCACCTGGTTTTTCTATGCAGCTTTGGTCGCATTTTATCATCCCGTCTTCTGAGTATGTTATGGCGCCTATTGGACACATTAACATGCAGAGTTTGCAGCCTATGCATGCTTCTTGTTCTATTTTAACGATTCCATGTTCTTTTCTTATGGCATCTCTGAAGCATCCTCTTGCACAGGCTGGGTCGACGCATTGTTGGCATACGATAGCATGGTAGCCGTCTTCCAGTTCATTTAAAAAGATTGAAGCGTGACCTGTGATTTTTTTGCATGCTTCTATACAATCGTTACATCCGTCACATTTTTCTGGGTCTGTTAGGAGTATTTGAACCATTAAATCACCCTTTTTTAGCCGTAGAATGGGCGGAGTTTTTTCCGGTGTATTTTTTTGAATTCTTCTACTTCGGCTTCTATTCCATATTCATAGAATAGTTTTGAGAGTTTTAGTGTGTCTTCTTTTTCTAATTGGCTTATTTTGGCGTTTGTTCCTGTTTCGAAGTCTCCTGCGACGTAGATGTTGCCCCCGATTATCCAGTCGCCTGTGTCTTTTCCAGCGTTTCCTGTCACTATTATGTCCCCGCTTAGCATGTATAGTCCTGCAAGGTCTTTTATGTCCCCGTCTATGATTATTGTTCCTCCTTTGTTTAATTGTCCGACGCCATTGCCGGCGTCTCCGTATATTACTATTGTGCCGTTGTATGTTCCGAACCCGACTCCGTCTTTGGCTGATCCTTCGACTATTATTTCTCCTGCTGTCATGTTATCTCCTAGGTATCTTCCGGTGTTTCCCATGATTTTTATCTTGGCTCCATCATTTAGAGCTCCTATGAAGTCGCCGAATTCTCCTTTTAATATAAATTCTGCTTCTTCTCGGATGCCTACGACGAGTGAGTCGAGTTTTTTGTCGTTTTCTATTATGAATCTTTTTGTGCTGTCTTTTAGGCCTTCTTTTATCATTTTATTGATTTTTCGAGTGGATAGGTCATCTCCTGAGATTATCAGTTCTGTTTTCATGTTATCCCCTTGGAGTTTATTGTGGAAGTCTAATAATTTGGTTTTTCATGGGCTTTATTTAAACCTTCCCATCCATTAGAGTTCTAGGTTAGATGTGTCAATATTTATATGAGATTTACATAGGTATATATGAGAGTATTGGAAGGTGGTTATATGAAGACTTTGATCACTAACCTTAGGGGTCGATGCCTCTTTGATGTTACAATGAGAAACAAAATAGATGGTCTAATATTGGTTCAAAGCGAGAAATTTGATGATTTGTCCCTTGAAAAGTTTGTTAAAGGAGGATTAATAAAAATAGAGACTGAAGACCCACTCAAAGCATGTGCTAAGATATCCGAGATTATAAAGGGGGCTAAAAAGCATGGAAAAGTTTATGTAGCCTATAATGGTGATGATTTGGGGGGTCTTCTATCGTTCGCAGCATTCAAAGAGGGTGTTGACGCCATTTTCACCTGTTTCAGGGAAACATCGGTTAGGCTGCCAATCCCAAGACTTGATATATCAGATTCAAAGCTCAAAATCTTGGAGGTTTTAGAGGATCAAAATTTAACCGCCATAGAAATCGCGAAAAAAGTTGGGGTATCAAGGGCTATGGTTTATAAGCATTTAAGCGATCTTATAGAGATGGGACTTGTGAAGCAGTCCCATCTCCTTGAAAAATATTCTATTACAAAAGCGGGAAGATTCGTTACGATATAAGCTATTCCATAGGGTATCCTATTCTTAAACGGTAGGATGCTCTTTCACTAATCAAAACAGTGCCTGGTATGAAAAAATCTTTAAATTCTTCTACTTTTTTTCTCATGCAAGGTTTGAGGTCTATATTCTTTGTATAGGATGCGCATTCGTCCTCTTCTATTATGCCCTTTTTTACTAATTCAATGTATCTCATCTTTATGGTTTCATCATCTAGTACGTCCATGCTATCACCATTAATTTCAATTGAGGGAAACCTATATATATCTTTTGTGTATTAAATCCATGATAACCTATAAGTATTTATATTATAAGATCCAAGATTATAAACAATGTTCAAAAAGTTATGGTGGGGTGGGGATAAAAAAATGAAGAAAAAAGACCATGACAAAATAATGAGAACGATCACCGAACACCTAAAAAGAGAAGGCTACACTGTAAAATACAAACACACACCCAAAATCCAAGGATTCAAACCAAACATTTACGCTGTTAAAAGCTTCAAAGACATAATCATAGAAATCACTAAGGATCCGAACAGATTCTCACAGAACATGAGAAAGTGGAGAAGGTTCGGATTCAACAACAACGGCACCAGATTTTGGATAGTGACAACCCCACATTTAGCTGAGACAATAAAATTACAATTAGAAGTCTTCAACATACCAGCAGAAATATACTACTGTAATGGGAGCAAACTAAAAAAAGCATAAAATTAAAGCTTTTTTAACATTAAATCGATAATCCTAGCCCTCTCATCCCCACCTTCAATCCCATGAACCACAAAATCCCGATTAACCCTCCTTTTCATCTCATCAAATATCATCTTATAGGCTTCGCATTGATGATCCACACCATCAAGTTCCATCCTACCATCATCAACACTTATTGCATTATATGGACACCCACCAAGACAAAAACGATAATAATCACAAGATGAACACTCCCGATCCACGAGCCTCCTCCAACCTCTAAGCCTCCTCAAAGCCTCGGACTTTTCAAGATCGTCCATGCTCGGCTTATCATCAACATTACCCATAACATAATCTTTCATCTCCACAAAACGATAACATGGATATATATCCCCATGAGGATCCACAGCAAAAGTATTACCCACACAATCTGCAAGAGTGCATACAACACCCCGTCTCATAAACATGCTCTTGGCGAAATGGTCAAGATTCCTTATCTCAATCTCGCCAAAATGGGACAAATACTCATCAAGAAGATAAACAAGAAGCTCACCATACTCCCTAGCACTTATACTCCATTTTCTAGGATCCTCACTTTTAAGAGATGGTAAAGCTGGGTGCAATTTAAGGTTCAAACCATTCTCCAAGAAGAACTTGAAAACCTCCTCCTTGAAATTTATGGAATATGAAGTGAAAGTACTGATAAAACTCACATTCAAACCATGTCTCCTGGCAACCTCATATCCGCGCATCGTCTTCTTAAAATAGCCTTCACCCCTCTGAAAATCGTTTATCTCCTCAGGTCCATCCAAGCTGGAACCGATGGGTATATTGTATTCAGCGAAAAGTTCAGCCAACCGATCATTCATCAACCAAAGATTTGTCTGTATGGCGAATGCGGGATTTAACATGGACAATTCCCTGCTCAATAAGGATAAAGCCTCCTTATAGAATTCATAACCTGCCAATAAGGGTTCACCCCCATGGAATGTGAAGGTTACAGGCTCCATCCTGAAACCCTTAAGCCAAGAAACAATCTTTTTTATTATATCTATACTCATTATGGTGGAGTCTCGTTCAACACCCCAACAATAACTACAATTTGATGGACAGTTCATGGTAGGGATTATCATAACATGAAAGGCCAAAAACTAACCCCCCCTATCATTTTTGGAATACATACCCGCACTTTTCGCATACTATCTCCCTAAGAGTAGCAAAGGCCTTATGCTCGTCTATTATCTTCCTTTTAACTATCTTATCCTTGGAACCACAACATGGACATTCTTTGAACAAATCTTCAAATTTCATTTTTCCACACTCTCTAGCTTATACGGTTTATTCCACATATTGTTTGACCTTCTCTCTTACGATCGAGGATGCTCCCAAGCCTTTAATACCGCTTAGCATTTCTGGAAATTTATTCTTTGGTATTAAAACGTTTACCTGAGAGAATTTCATGCCTTTTACTATTGTCGGCTCCTGTGAACAATACTTTTTGGAGATTAAGAATTCCTTGACATCTTCTAGTTTTTCATTCTTTATATTGAATTTAACATCAAAGTAATTTCGGGCTTTTATAGCCCCGAATAATTGTTGATATATCATCTTGGCCTTCTCTAGTTTTTCCCCTTTGCAGGTTGGCCCAGCATATAATCCTGCACTGGATTCCATTATAGTGTCGATGATTTTTAAACCGGCCTTCCTGAGGCTGGTGCCGGTCTGTGTATTATCCACTATAAGGTCAGCGCCCTTTGCAATGTATACTTCGGTGGCCCCATCTGAGTTTATTATTTGGACCATTTCATTGTCACCATCCCTAAGACCCCTTATTTGGACCATTGGGGTGCTGTCGCCGAATATTTTCTTGTAGCCTGGGTTTTCCATGAAAAATTCCCTTGCAAGGTTGGGATATTCTGTGAAACATAGTATGGGCTTTTCACGGTCGCTGTTCGCCAGGAAAAATTCTTCAAGGGAATTGTATGGCTCCTCTTTGGGTACTGCGACTATTAGGCGCGTCTGGCCATATTCGAGGTCGCCTATCTTCTTTATCTTGTTGTTGTTGGATTCTTCACGCACCCAATCTTCGCCTATTATCGCGATATCGAGCATGCCCCTGTTTAATTCTACCGGGGCGCTCTGTGGCCTGGTGAGATAAGCCTTTATTTCAGGATCGTTCAGGATTCTGATCTCGTTTTCTTCCCTCCCGGGTTCATAGCCTTTGATCTCGTATCCAGCATCAACGAATACTTGGTAGGTGTTTCCCCTGTTAACATTGTTCAGGCTGCCCTTTGGCAATCCTAGTATGATCTTTTCCATGATTATCAAACTCCGTTCTATCATTTTAGCTGAGAAATTTTATAAATCTAACCTTTCTTTTTTTGTGGGGGGAAAATATTAATAGTCTATATGGTGGAGATCTTATATCCATGTCTAGTATGCGGATGAAAACTTCACGTATTGAAACGCTTGTAGATGGTATATTCGCCATTTCGATGACTTTGCTTGTTCTAACCCTTGATATTCCGAATATTCCCAGTTCTCTGAGCGAAACTGCTTTCCAACGGCAACTAGGAGTGCTGTGGCCACAGTTGTTATGTTATTTTCTTTCCTTTTGGATATTGGGTGGTTTATGGCGTGTTAATCATCAGCAGTTCAATTTCATCAAGCGCACTAACCCAACATTGATAACCATAAACATTTTCTGTTTAATTTTAATAGCTATGATACCATTTTCCACTGAGATGGTCTCTACTTATGGTATCAGTTACTTCACAGCTAATATAATCTTCCAGGCTAATCAATTATTGGCGGGTATCCTATATTATGTTAATTGGGAGTATGCCCTCTGGAATGGTCTGGCAGAGGTTGATGGGAGGACAAGCAGATTCATAAAGGATAGTAGTCTTGTTTTACCCATATGTTCCATTATAGCTATGGGTTTATCCTTTTATATGTATGCGTGGAGCAATTTGATATATTTAACCATCCCAGCTTTCAAGAAGGTGTTGGAGAGAAAATATTTTCCAAAAGCTACTTAAAAGTATTTTTAGATTTGATGAAATTGTAAAACCAGTCTGTGAGTTCGTAGTATCTGAGGTCTTCTGGTTTCACCCAAGCATAAGCTTCATGTTCACCATTTAACCTGAGCCTGCCATTGGCAGAACACTCGATTATAATATGTATGGCCTTGAATATGGTTAGTTCTTGTTCCGCAACTCCAAGGATCCCATCAGGGTTTATATCTAATCCTGTCTCCTCTTTAACTTCCCTTTTAAGGGCTTCTTCTATGGGTTCTCCAAGGTTTACTTTACCACCTGGCAACTCCCACTTTAAGGGATTGGTCTTACAAGTAGCAGATCTTTTTATTATGAGGATTTCACCTTTATCATTTTTTATAAAAGCCCTAACTGCAAGTAAACATAATGATACCATCCCCTTCTACTCCCTGAAATTTTCTCATAAAGCTTATTGGAATCCTATGAATAGTCCCATTATTTATTTGTTTTTGTCAAAGGGCAATAACTTTTGAATGTTCTATGAGACACTTTGGGCTTCTTTAGGTGCTCTTGTGGCTTGGGAGGGTGGAGAGTAGCCCCCATAAAATTGTGGACTGTGAGCCCCCCGACGAGGTGATCAATAGGGAATAAACGCCCCCTCACATGGAACAGAAAAGCCCCACCATAGTGTAATTCACCAAAGGTTTATGATATGTTGGAGGGATCTTCAAAACTAGGATGGGGAGCAAAATTATATTAACAACAATTATAATTATTATTCATAGCAAATATGATTTTAGGTGTTATAGATGCTAACAGCCGTCCAGAAAGAAATACTACAAACACTCATCAACCTTTACAAAAAATCCGATGGAAAATCCATCAAAGGCGAAGAAATAGCAGCATTAATGAACAGAAACCCAGGGACTATAAGGAACCAGATGCAATCACTAAGGAGCCTAGGTCTCGTGAAGGGGGTTCCAGGGCCCAGGGGCGGGTACAAGCCAACAATAAAAGCATTCCAATACCTAGAGATATCACCTGTAGAAATGAAGGCCCAAGTCCCCATTTACAAAAACGGGGAAAAACTCGAAGATCTTTCAGTTTCAAAAATAGAATTCACGAGCATACCACACCCGGGAGAATGTGAAGCAGCCATAAAAGTAGTCGGCAGCATAAAAAACCTCAATTTAGGAGACAGGATAAGAGTGGGGCCAACGCCAGTAAACAAACTCGTGGTAGATGGTATTATAGTGGGGAGAGATGATATGGATAACATGGTCTTACTAGACACAACAGGTATCAGGAGCATACCTCAAAAGACAGTAATGGAAGTAGCAACCCAAGACCTTGTAACAATAGAACCAGAAATGAGCCTTAAAGAGGTGGCGAAGATACTCTCAGAGAAAAACATTGAAGGAGCCCCGGTAACGGAAGACGACAAGATAGTGGGTATGCTAACACTCAGTGACATAAACAGGGCAATAGCAGAAGGCAAAGAGCAATGTAAGGTCGCTGAGATCATGTCAACCAGCATAGTGACAGTTGACAAGACCGTGATGATATCAGATGCGATAGAGATAATGAACAAACACAACATAGGCCGCCTAATCTTGGTAGATTCTGAAAAGAGGCCCATAGGGATCGTGACACGCACAGACATACTAGATGCGATTTCAGGACTCAAAAACAGGTAGGAAAGTGAAGATGAAAGTCCAACACATGACAATAGAAAGTGGAATGAAAGTCAAGGAATTAATAGATGAGATGGGTCGGGCTGGGGTTCTCGGAGCCGGGAGAGTATACAAGGCCACCAGACTATTATCTGAGATGTTCCAAGATGATGAAATGAACATTTTCTTTAGCATGGCAGGGCCCCTCGTAGCGGGTGGCATGCGAAGGATCATATCAGACCTTCTAAAAGAGGGTAAAATCCAAGCCCTTATCACAAGTGGGGCTAACCTAACCCATGACTTATTAGAAGCGTTCGGCGGCGGACACTACCACAACTTCCAACCCTGTGAGACGAAAGTAGGTCATATCAAGGACATTTACACAAAAACAGAAGACTTTGAAGTCTTCGAAGAGAAGATATTAAAGATTCTAGAATCTATCACTTCCACTGGGCATATTTTTTCCATAAGGGAATTTATCCATGAGATGGGAAAACATATCCAAGATGAAAATTCTATAATAAAGAATGCTACTGATAATAACATACCGGTTTATGCCCCTGGGATAATCGATAGTATGATAGGACTTCAACTTTGGATGTTCACCCAGGAAAACCAATTATGCCTTGATGCGGTAGCTGATATGCACCACCTATCAAATCTAGTATTTGAATCCGAGAGGATAGGCGCCATAATACTAGGTGGTGGGGTGCCAAAACATTATACTCTAGCATCAACCATACTTAGAGGGGGAGTTGACGCGGCCATCCAGATAATCATGGACAGGAGCGAGGCAGGGAGCCTTAGCGGAGCACCATTAGAGGAGGCGAGAACATGGTCAAAAGCCCGAACAGATTCTAAACTAGTGACTGTTATAGGGGATGCCACAATATTGTTCCCACTGATATTAGCAGGCGCGCTCTAACCCCCCCACACGACATACAGAACTGAATAAGTGTTCATATGATAGAACCGCTCTTATATTTTTCTTCTGGTTTTCTTATGAAGCTTGCTGACGATTTTGCCGATGAAACCACAGCTAGGATACCTGGGGCTATCGCAGGGATCCTCTGCGGCGCCTCTGTCGGATTACTTGTCATTATAAGCTCTGACGCTCCATATATATTTTTTGGGATACTTATAGGCGCGTTATTGGCTGGTAAAATAGACAATTTAAACCATTTTCTTGCGGGGGCTATGTTCCTCCTAGTAGCCCTTTTGTGGGGGCTACCAGCCCTTGAACCGGTGACTTTGATTGCGTGTGCCTTGGGGGCTTTCTTGGACGAGATTGGACATGACCAGTTGAAGGGTAGAGGTTATCTTTCCATGGTATTTGAGTTTCGTTTAATCCTTAAAATGGGACTTTTAGCCCTTGCGATAATCCCATACTTTATATCGTGGATACATGGGATAAGATGGTATTCTCTCATATTCTTCTTGTTATTTGAATTATCTTATGAGTTCACAGGCCGGTTTGATGTGCATCTTCTAGAATCTCTATAAGTTCCTCCATAGTCTTTCTCGGATTCTTTGAAAGATAAATTGTCCTCCCGATTATTAAGGCATCTGCAAATTTCAGCGTCTTAATGATTTCACCACCCTGGAATCCCACACCAGGTGATATGATGAATGCATCATCACCTACTATGCGCCTTATCCTCATAAGACTTTCAAGTTTTGTGGCTGGGGCAACATAATTTCCCACTCCCAATTGTACTCCGAGTTTTGCTATTTCTTCTGAGACTTTGCCCATGAACTTTTCTGATCCTGGATGTGACATGTCAGCGAGTAGAAATATTTCCTTTCCTTTCTTATTGGCCGCGTCCATGCATGCTTTTATACTATCAGGGCCTGGGAAACCATGTACTATGATGGCATCTGCACCATACTCAAATGTTATATTACAGATTTTCTCATTTGTCTCGGGTATATCAGCAACTTTAAAATCTGCTATTATCTTGCATTGTAATTCCTCTTTGAATTCTTGGATGCATCCCA
This sequence comes from Methanobacteriaceae archaeon 41_258, assembly GCA_001507955.1. Classification (GTDB taxonomy): domain Archaea; phylum Methanobacteriota; class Methanobacteria; order Methanobacteriales; family DSM-23052; genus Methanothermobacter_A. Next base: position 15,234 of record LGEU01000012.1, read on the forward strand.
TCCCAGCAGAGAGTACAAGGGGATAGCCTATCTTAACCGTGTCTATATAATCTATTACTTGAGCTGTTACCCTAAGAGCCTTTGTTGGGTCTGTTAGATCCATCGCCAAAATTATATTATTTTCCACCATCATAAAGGGTAATATGGTGACACATCATATTTTATCTTAGGGGGAATCAAGAGTTGACGAAGATTCATCCCCAAAAAAAATTCGTGTGCATTTTTGAGACTATTCATTAGTGGGGGGTGTCCTACTAATGAAGAGTCTTGGTCTAATATTCAAGGAATTATTGGAAAGTGAGGGTATAGATAAGATTGGGGGCCTTCATAGGATGAGAGGAGATGATCCATTCCAGGAGATGGCTATTTCAATCTTGGATGGGAAAGGTGCTATAATAAGATTGGATGAGCCTGTGAAACCGGCTTGGAGTTTGGATGGCGAGCTTGTAGGATCCAGTCGCTTCGTTTATTCTCCCAGTGGCCATGATGATACTTTGATAGGGAGAGAAGAAATCAAAAGAGAACTTTCAAAATATGAACACCCTTATTTTATAATAGACTTAATGTATTGGGATGAACACACAGATAAAGAGAAAAGAAAACTCGCCTTACAATTAAACCAATCGTATGGGCTTATAAGAGATTATCTATGGGGTGAAAGGCTGGTTCTCACATGGCTTAACAAGAGAGCAGAATCTTCCATGCACTTCCCACTCCAGAGGATAACAAGCTTCAAAGGCCCCACACATAAGTTTTTGGCTGAAAATGGGATGAGAGAAGCAATACTCCTAGACCCATGGGCAGAGAAGGATATAAAACCAGAAGATTTCATTTCAAAGGCGTTCATAATAGGGGGTATAGTTGATAAAACAGGCAATAAGAAAGGCGCAACCCCAAGGATGGGTGAAAAACTTCAAGAAAACGGGATAAAAGTCAAGAGGAGGAGAATATCACTAAGAGGGGATACTGTAGGAGTCCCAGATAGGATAAACTTAATCCTGGAGATTCTTCTTAAAATGATCTTTGAGGATAAGAAAATGGAGGAAGCCATCCTCGAAGTCCAACCATACAAGGATGCAAGATGGCGACTTAGAAAAGAATTGCCAAAGCATAAAATCAAATTGGGTAAAATGGTCATAGTTGAAAAGGAACTATTCTACGAGTATTCAAGGTGGCTTAATATCAGATGGAAGGATTTCCAGAAAGTAGTGGATGATTTGAAGTTCATAGCGTTGGAGAAGGATGAGATTAGAAAAGTCATTACAAAAATGTCCTCAAGGTATTGGCGTGTCATGGATTCCTCGGATGTCCTAGGCGAATTTTAACACCTCTTGCCACCCATTGTTCTGTGAAATTCTTAGATAAGTTGCATCCCCAATCCAGACTTTGACTCGTAGTCTCCCTGGGGGAGGCCCCCCCATACCATCATATATTTTATGGTGCCTTCGCCGCTTGGAAATGCAATTTCTTATACTTAATATCGTGGAGCTGTGTGGGGGGGCTGCCTTTGTCAATTTTGGAATTCTCAAACATTATTGTATATGACCCGAACTTATCTTGTAAGTTTCCTTGAATTGCGAGGTTCCAATTCCCCTTAAATGATTTAGTCTTTCGTCCTCCGAGGCGCCTTTATTTGACACCTTCAGATTTAGAAAACTAACAACAAGTTTGTGGGGGTTTTTTAGTTCGATGATGCAATTCATTTACCTTTTCTAGTCCATAGATTTTAAGAGCTTCTTGAATTTTTATCATATGCCAGATAATACGGTCACGCTTTCAGGTTCCATCCTACGACCCCTTGGGATGATCCGACAATGATAATGTTGTTATATGCTTTAATATGGGCTGGGATTTGGCTAGTAGTCAACCATGTCCAATGCATTTGTTGATATCTTCCCCTTATCTTTTGAGATTTTTTTGAAGCCCGGTCTCTTCATGATCTTATATTCTTTTCTAGAACCGCTATAGCTTCCCTAGGATTCACACTATTCAATAATATGTTGCAGAAATCGTAGCTTCTACCATTATCAGAAGTTCCCCTATTTTCTCTCTCCACAAGTTTATTTTTAGCTTGGTGAAGCGTCTGTGAGGATTTTTTTATGAGCTGATATTCTTTGGATGGAAAGTAGCCTGTGATATCCGGTTCTTTAATTTTTGCGGATGTTGACCATATCAAGGATTGGGGGTATTTTTTCTGTTCGATAAGTCTTGATTTTTTGATGTTTGTTGTTCGATAAATTCTCATATTCTAAGAGCAAAAAAATAGGCAACCGTTTGAAGATGGGGGGAATTTATTGAGAAATCTTGGAGAATATATAAAATGAGGAGCATGTTCAATAGGAACACATTATATATAACTTTAATCATATTTTTTCCTTGAGGGTGTGTTATTTGGCAGTCACCCTTTGTTAGAGTCTAGGGTTATTTATAAGATGGAGGTGGCCTTTTGGTTAAAACCGTGATGAATTTCTCTAGGGACCTTTTGAGGGTTCTGGTCTCCCCAGAGGAGACGTTTAAGGTTGTGAAGGATAAAGGTTTGGAAAACCAGGGCTTGTATCTTTATATTTTCCTCTGTGCGTTCCTTGGTTTTATGTTAGGTGGAGTGGCATCAGCTTTAACTGGAGTGTGGATAATTTTCCCAATAGTCTTTGCCGTGATAGTCACAGTAATAGCATTGTTAAAGCTTATACTATGGGCTATTATTTCGCATATTGTCGCAGTTTTCGTTTTTAAGGGAAAGGGAAGTCTTACAGGTACTATTAAGCTCATGGGATTTTCAGCGGCGCCATTCATCCTCGGGATATTCGCTTTAATGGCGCTGATATTAGCTGGGACGATTTTCACATCAACCATGCTCTTTGTCATAATGTATATTTGGGCTATTGTAATCGGATCAACAGCTGTAAACATCGAACATAGGATCGGTTTTGGAAGATCATTCCTGTCAGTTCTTGGGATACCTGCCCTTGTAATAGTGGGGTTAATGATGCTTGTGGGGGTGTTCTAGTGAATGCTGAGAAATTTTTCAGTAGTATAATCATCATAGTATTAGTAGTGGCTTTTTTAACAGCAACGGCGGCGCCAATTTTCGGGCCGGCGAAGGAAAAAGTTATCAAGGATACTTTCACTTTAAATGAGAGCCAGGTATCAGGCATAAAATATGTTAATATAAATGTTGAATCTAATGCATCAGGAGTG
>LGEU01000167.1 GCA_001507955.1 Methanobacteriaceae archaeon 41_258
CTCGTTGTAGGCATAGTCTACATGCTCATACCAATAATAATCATATTTGGTGGGGTCTTCCTAGCCAATGCCAACCCTACTGCTGGGATTATTGTCGGAGTAATAGGGATTATCCTAGCCATTATATTTGGATTGGTGGAGCAAATCGCAATAGCCCATATGGCATTCAATGATAGGCTAGGGGCAGCATTCCAAGTCGGGGAGATATTAAATGTCATATCAGAAATTTCATGGATAAAATATATCATCTGGATCATAGGCGTTGCAATAATACAGCTAGGTGCATTAAACGTGACTCTATTTGCATTTTACATTATACTCATACCAGCTTTTTTGGCATTTGGAGCAGCAGCAATAGCCCAGATAGCCACAGAAATCGCGACAACGGGATTAATAATCGTTTTAATCATCCTAGGGTTGATCCTTTACCTCTTTGTGATCCCCTACCTTCAGATCTTCTATGCTAGGGCACTTGGCCGCTTATACGCAGATAGATAAACCTTCCCACCTTCTTTTATTTTTTTTCTTTAAGTGATATACTGTGCTAACTTTGGTCCTAACTTTGGGGTGGTGTCGCGCATTTATGTGTTTTTAAGTGTCTTATTGAGGTTTTTGGATGGTCTCCTGTGATAACTGTCCTGATCTTCTAATAAGATGGTAGTCTTTTGTTGATCTTCTTTTGAATGTGCCATCTGGGAATACTGTTATCCATGTTTTTTTCTTTAGTGGTTTGCTTTCTCTTCTGCAACTTCTGCTTATCACAACATTTCTGAGGTGTTTTTTCGCAAGTTTATAGGCCTTTTCCATTTCATTGATCGTTGGATCTCTTGATAGGCCATGTCTTGTTTTGAAGTCGTTGATGCGATATTCTATTTTGGGGTTGATGGCCGCTATAAATTTAGCTATATCCCCTATTTCATCTTCTTCAACGAGTCCTGGAATGTATAGGGTTTTTATTACGAGTTTGGCGTTTTCTTGGATTGTTTTTATATTCTTTAATATTTTTTTATTGGAGAAACCAGTATACCATTCGTGCTTTTTATCATTTAATGCTTTCAAGTCGACCATGAATTCCTTGACACCTGCCTCGACAAGCTCTTTGATATATTCCTTGTCAAGTAGATATGCGTTAGTTTCCAAAATGATGTATGCGAAGTTTAATTTTGATATTAGCCTTAGGAGGTATTCTTTGTCTAGTATTGGTTCTCCTCCTGTTATGATGATTTCTTCTGGGAGTTTTCCGTAGTATCTTTGGGATGAATTTTTTATGAGTTTTACAAGTTCTTCTACAGTTAGGTGTTTGCCTGTGGGTTTTCTAGCGTTACTGAAACATCCTCTACACTTGAAGTTGCAACCTGATAATGTTATCCATACTCTGCATCCGATCTCTGATAATGTGATAAATGGTACTTGTCTATATTCCACAGTATCCCTATTTTACATTCTTTATTATGTTAAGTGGGACTTTGATTTCTCCTGGTTTGTAGTTTTGCGCTATCCATGAATTGACTATGGTGCACAAGAATAGGATGTCATGTCCTTCATTGGATTTTTTCAAGATTTCCTCTGCAAGCTCCTTTTTATTTTTTATTTTCAATTCATAGACCTTTTCAATAAGGTCTAATTCATCTATTGTCATGTTTTACACCAAAACTCCCTTTATGGGGTTCTTCCTGCTTCAGTGGGAGGATTCGCCCCCCATTTCCACTCACTTTCTAGTGGAAGGTGATCTTTTAGGAGGTGGGAGTCTTTTCTCTACAAGCGTTTTGGGGGGGTTGTTCCCGGTCCTACATGCCATTTTTTATTAGTTGGTGCTATATATAACTTTCTGTATTTCTTCGCTTTCGCAATGGGGGCTGTTAACGGCAGTTTGAGAAAAAATATCCCATCTTATATTATCAAAATGGAAAAAATAGGATTCGTAAGAGAAAAATGTTCCCCCTGGGAACTTAAATAAAGGAGACATTATGGGGGGATATTTTTTATTCGAACATTTTTCTCATGCAACGTCTGATCGTGCCTTCAGCTGCCGTGCCCCCCATGAGATTTTTAAGCTCCTTTGTAAGT
>LGEU01000013.1 GCA_001507955.1 Methanobacteriaceae archaeon 41_258
TTGGATTAGGAATTTTTGTATTTTGTTGTATATTTTGCATGGTATTCGCGGATTTTCGCATATTTCTCCTTTTCCATTGAGTAGATTTGTCCTTATACAAATGCTTGAATAGTCATGGGCTGTGAAAACTATTGGTATTTTAAAATCTTTGGCAGCTTTGAATGATAGAGGTGATAATCCTTTATAATTATTTATGTGTGCAATATCTGGATTTTCATCTTTTAATATTCCCTTTATGAGCATATATGAATGTAAATTAAATAAATCCAAGGAATGATAAACTATCTTCGACAGGAGAGGTTTTTTGAAGGATTCGTAGGCATTGTAAATGTTAAGTGGTGATATTCTATATATTTTTACATTATTTATTTTTTCTGCGTAATTTTGCTTTTGGGGCGCTGGGGTTATAACAAATATTTCATGGCCTTTTTTAGCGAGTTTTTCTGCGATTTTACCGACATAGATTTCAGCCCCTCCCCTTACGAAGGGTTTGTAAAAGCGGCTTATAAAACATATTTTCATGTTGATCATTCCATTTCAAGGAATTTAAATATTAGGGGAGCTATGTCCATTAATTCTAAGTTCCTTTTTAAATCAAATTCTATTTTTTCATTATATATGAATAATACTGGGGTTTCCATCCGATGATTTCCTGAGTGTAGTTTGTGTGATCTACTTCTTGAAAATATTTTTTCATTTATTTCTAATCCAGCACCCCACCCTTCCTTTAATTTAAAAACGATATCTGGGTATTTATTAATATATTTACCATTGTAAATTTCTTCTCTTCGTTTAGCCCATTCCACAAGCTTCCCGGAATTTCCAGGGCTTTCGATAGATAATAATATTTTAATAATTTGGTCTCTTAGGCTTTCATATGAAGAATCATCTATGATTTTTTTGTTTATTTTTATTCCAGCATAGCTATAGGCTTTTATACCCCCTGAAGGGTCTGATAAATAGGCAATACTTTTATTATCAATTGGGGTTATGTTCGTATAAAAAGATAATCCTTGTGGGAATAATTTCAAAAATATAGATGCCATTTTTCCAATTATTCTATATTGATCTATAACTGATAGAATTGCATTCTTCATTTTATCTATGAAGGTATTTTCGAAACCTATCATTTCTTTTTTCTTTTTTAAAAATCCTTTTTTCCTTAATATTTCATTTATGTTAGCAACTTTGGCTGGTCTCATCGCATGTCCATGATCGCTCAAAACTATTAACACGGTATCAGAATCAATAATTTTGAGAAATCTTCCTATCACATTTTTATCATAAAATTTGTAGAAATCGGGAATTACATTTTCATAAGGATTATCCTCCCAATAGAAAGGATCCTCCTTATCGTAATACATCCAAAATAGATGTTGTATGTTATCTAGTGAAGAAGAATAGAAAAAATAAAGATCCCAATTAAAGTCTCGACACAGCTGACTCGCTAATTCAACTTCATTTAAGATAACTTCCTTTGTTGGTTCTATTATATCTCCAACATTTACAGGATATGATGTCATGGGCTTTAAACCTGAGAGATCATATTTTGTGGAGATCTCTTTAGGCCAAGTTTGAATGTCGAATTTCTTGATATCGACTTCTGTTGTTCTTCCGATCATTATACCATTGACGGGCCATACCGGATATCCAAGATGTGGGAAAAGAACACAGACTTTTTTCCCTTGTTTTCCTGCAATGTCCCAAAAAGTTTTTCCGGAAATATCGTTCCCTATGTAACTTCCATAGCGAGATTTGCTAAATGGATCTTTGAAGAAAACCATTCCATGTTCTGCAGGGTTTTTACCTGTGTAAATTGAGGTCCAAGCTGTGGGGGAATCAGGAGGAAACACTGAAGTTAATTTTATGAGAGGAGATCTTTCTCTTAATTTCTTAAAATTAGGCAAGTCTTTTTCAAATTTAGTTAATAATTCATTATCTAATCCATCGATACCAATTATCATTACCTTCATTTCAAGCGCACCTCTTCGGAAACTTTTTTTTCAATGAATCTTTTTATTTCTTTTAGACTTTTGTTGCCATCCACTGTTATCATGTTATATTCTGAGGCTATGAATCTGTATTTGGAGGCTCGTTCTTCCAAATATTTTAATGATGGTGTGTCATTTTTTCTTTTGAATGCCATATTCTCGGGGACGTCTATGAAAAATGACAGTGTTGGCTTTGGGAAGAAACGGAAAAACTTGTCAATTTCTTTTTTCATGTCCTTATTTGAGTATTCCATGTCCACGGCAAAATCATTTATGACAGTGTCAAAAATGTATCTATCACATACAATACTATTTCCCATTACCCATGGAATCGTAATCTTTAAAAACAGTTGTATTAGATAGTCCAAGAGCATTATAAAAAAATAAATTTTGAATAGGAGTGGATGTTTCTTTACCATATTCCTTTTTTGATTGGAGTAACCTATATAATCTCTAAACATGTCGCTCTTTCTAAGGAATAGTTTTCTGCCAAGGAAGATAAAAGGCTTTAACATTAGGGGCTCTAATCTTCCATAAACATAATTACATTTAAAACCATGCCCTCTAAGTATATTTGTAATATGTTTAGCGAGTGTGGTTTTACCAGAACCGTCGATTCCGCTGAAAGATATTAAAAATTTCCTAGAATTTTTTGTAGACATCTTCGATTCTCCTTGACACTAGAGACCATGAATACATTCTAACCTTTTCACGAGTCTTAATCATCGTATCTGAATCCTTGAAATATTTAACGGCTTCGATGAAATCTTTAATATCTTCAACAAAAATTAAACCATCACCCTCTTCGAAAATTTGGGGGAGCCCTCCAAATTTGGTTGAGACTACTGGAAGATTACATGCCATGGCCTCAAGAACTGAAAGTGGCATATCTATACAATCAGCTTTACTTTTACCTATTAGATTTTCTTGGGGGATGACTGGAAAGGCATAACAATCAGCAAGGGCATATACCAGTTCTATATTTTCAAAATATTTGTCCCATATTATGCAACCAGCATTTTTTAATTCATTTAACATTTTTTCTTCAATTCCTTGCGAAACGGCACCAACAATTACAACTTGAATATCATCAAACTCTTGTAATTTAATGAGCCATTTTAGGTTTCTTCCCTCCTTTACAGATCCTATGTGGAGGACAATAAAATCATCCTCTCTCAGATTAAAATCATCTCTTAACGCATCTTTTTCGTTTTTTAAGGATGGATGGAACTTTTCAAGGTCGATACCTACAAGAGGAAGGAATATTGTGTTGAATCCTAAGCTTTTGAACTTTTTTTCGGTTTTGGGAGATTGTACAATTACAACGTCCGGTCTGAAAAATCTGATAATCTGGAGAGAGAATCTTGAAAATGTCGGGCGCATTATTGAAATTATAGACTTAGCATTAAAGATTCCGCTTATCAATTTTAATATCATGAAACTTTTAAGTGAAGAACCGCTAACATAATGCACAATAGAAGGTCTGAAATTTTTTAATGCGCGCCAAAATGAAAAGGAGAATATATCTTTAAGATTAAGTTTAAGAACTTTATGATCTCTAGATAGAAGTTTATAGAGATAATATGCTGTTTTACGCATCGCCTCGTCCAAATCTACATCGAATTCGCCAAGTAAACATATTCTCATTAAACAACCTCTCTATAGACCCTTTCTGTCATCTTGGCAGCCTTATTCCATGTATAATTTTTTTCCACCATTTTCTTGCCTTTTAAGCCCATTTTCTTGGCGAGTTCCTCATCCTCTAATAACTTCATAATGGCTTTTGCAAGGGCCTTGGGATCTCCTGCTGGTACAAGTAAACCGGTTTCACCATCTTTTATAACATATTTTATCCCCCCAATTTTTGAACCTATAACTGGTTTGCCACATGCATTGGCTTCTATTAGGACCATGCCGAAACCTTCTGCGGTTGTTAATGTTGGCAGAACTAACATGTAGGATCCTCTGTAAAGGTCAATCAATGACTTTTCATCTATAAATCCTGTGAATATTGTTTTATTGTCTATTCCAAGGGACTTTGCAAGTTTTTTGTATTCGGGTATCATGTTTCCTCCGCCAGCTAAAACAAGGTAAGTATTGTCTGTTTTGATCATGCTAAATGCCTTCAAAAGGATGTCAACTCCTTTATGGGCATGTCCACGGTTCATTGCACCCACAAACAATATTATCTTGGAATCTTGAGGTAGATTATATCTAGTTTTTGCGTTGCTTTTTCCAGGTTTATAGGTGTCCACGTCGACTCCTGGGGGGATCCATACAGTCTTATCGGAAAATTTATGTATGATAGTGGATTCATTGTATACGTATGGTGAAGGTGTTATCATCTTTTTAGTTATTCTAAGCGTGAATTGGAGGAGGCTTTTATTGTAAATTGATGAGAGAATCTTTAAAAGACCCTCATTTTTAGTTACATCATTATGATAGGTCAAAATGAATGGTATATTATTCTTCTTACTTACAATTGCAGCTATATCTGCATAGAATGGTACTGGCATATGAGCATTCACAATATCAAAATCTTTCTTTAAAACTTCTGAAATTTTAAATGGCAAATGTATATTGATAGGAGTGTTAGAAATTGAAATTTTATTTTTGACTCTTATTACCTTAATATCATCGAGGATTTCCTCTTTGGTTTTTCCTGTTGTAATTACAGTTACTTTATGGCCATTTTCTGATAATATCTTTGATATGTTATATGTATAATGTTCCACTCCACCTTTTCTTGGTGGAAAGTATGGTGTTACGATAAGTATTTTCATAAATGATCAAGGGTTGAATTATAAATTGATATTAGTTTTTCAATATTTTTTGACCAGCTGAATCTTTCTGAATATTTTCTCGCACTTGAAGACATTCTCTTTAACATGTCTTTATTTTCTTTTAAAAATATTATTTTTTCAATCATTTCATCAGTATTATCAACAACAAAGCCTGTTTCACCATCATTTATTATCTTTGCATGGCCTCCTGTGTTTTTCACTATTACTGGTAAACCAGAGGCTAATGCTTCAAGGATTACTAGTGGTGAACTTGCTTCTCCCCCCCTTGAAGGGAAAATGAGGATATCTGAGGCTTTATAGTATCTCTTTAGGTCGTCTTTATTTGTAACTATTCCCTTTAAAATGAAATTTTCAATGTGCTTTGATGATTCTTTAATCTCAGGCATTTTGGGACCGTTACCTATACAAATAAAGCGTATACTTTTATCTATTTTATTTAATCTTCTCGCAATATCAACAATAATGTCAACGCCTTTTTTATAGGTGAATCTACCAACAAAGAGGACTATAAAATTATTATCATGCCTTTCAAAGTCTGGTTGGAAAAAGGTTGTGTCAACGGCGTTCGAAATTACCTCAGACTTTCTTTTAAATTTATTATAAACATATTCACTGATTTCTTCACCAACAGAAAGTATTTTGGACGCATTATTTACAACATAATAAGCAAGTCTTTCATTAATTCCATAAAATAATTTGTACAATAGTTTATTATAGACAACTTCCCCTACATGTATAGTGAGAATTATGGGCTTGTTAAATTTTCTTGCAATTTTTGTGGCAAAAATAGAAGACATATAAAATCTATCATGAATATGGACTAAATCCGCCCTTTTAACAAACTTTTTCAATACACTATTCAGTTCTAAAGCATTAAAAATGGGCTGCGGGATGTCAAAATTTTTATATAAAAAATCACTTGCAGAAACCCTATATACTTTTATTCCATCAATTTCTTCAGACTTTTTCAATTTTCCATTATTACCTATATTGCTGGTTACAACTTGTACTTCATGTTCCCTTTCCACTAACATTTTAGCTTGTTGAAAAGCTACTTCCTCTAAACCACCTACAAATGGATGAAAACAATGTGAAACGATCAATACCTTCATGAAAATCCCAACTTTATTTTATTCTTTCAATGAGGAGTGTTTTAAAAATTTTGAAACCATCTTTAATTGATGAAAGTTTCGGTTCAGTTCTCCGGCACTTATATGATATTGGAGCTTCAACTATCTTGAACCCTGCTTTTGAAAACTTGGAGAACATTTCAGCTTCGAGTTCAAATCCTGGATAATTTAACGACCTTTTTAAAATGTATTGGATAGCCTTTTTTGTGAAGGCCCAGTGCCCAGTGCAAACGTCGCTGACCCGCTGATAGAGTATGCTCGCAGTTAAACTTAGAATGAAGTTGCCGATTAAATTGATTGTGGATATTGCATCATCTTCTCTTTCGCCTCTTACTCGCGATCCAAGGGCAACATCTGCATTTTCACTTTTAAGTAAACTTATGAGTAGGATTGAATCTTCTGGAGAATATGTTCCATCAGCATCCATCATAACAGCATAATCCTTTTTTAAATGCTTAAAGCCTGTGAAAATTGCTCTGGCTTTTCCTTGTCTTTTTTCTTTTACTACAAGAGCACCTTTTTCCTCCGCAATCTCAGCAGTCCTATCAGATGAATTATTATCAATGACTATAATATCAGTTTGATATAATCTATTTATCTTCTCAATTACATGACCTATCGACTTTTCCTCATTATAAGCCGGGATTATAAAAGTAACATCTTTCATTATTGAACAGTTAAGCGACAAAGACATCCATACCCCCTTTCTTACCATTTTATTGCATGTTCCTGAAATATTTCTTCCCAAGAGTCTATTCGTTGCAGACCTTATAGGTTTTCCCCTACAACGCCTTCTTCGTTAAAGGCTGGGAGTATAACAGAAATCAACATAAGAGTGTATTCCCTCCATAAACTTTTGTATTACCTATTTCGTTTTTTTTTTATATGTTTTTCTATTTTTGAATGGTTTATTAATTTTTTTTCGTTAAACTGCCCTATAACGAACACAATATCAACCCACCCCATACACATAAAATCACCTCACCCCTAAATAAACCGTCTCCATGCCAACGAACTCCAATAAGGTAAGCATTTCCCCACAAGCCTTTTCCCCAAATAGGCGATAAACGCACACCCCCCCAAAAAATCTGAATAATCTTAAAAAGGCCTTAAATCTACCCATCATAACTTTTACAAGTTAGAATACCCCCAGAATTTAGCTTATGTTTTCTGTTTCTGCCTTGACCGCGCACGTCGTCATCTTATTCAATATACCCCTAAGATCTTCTTCCACTCTTTCATAATCACCCCTGCTAAAATCCCTTATAAGCTCCTTAGCCAACTTTGATGCCTCCTCAAAATAATCTTCTGCCCAACTTGTCTTTGAACATATAGCTTTTCCCCGTGCTATCTCTTTTTCACACCCTTTCAGTATTTCCAGCATAAGTTTGTCCAATTCAGGACCTTCTAATCTTTGATAATATTCAAATAGGCGGAATGCTTCTATAATGAATGCCTTAGCCCGGTCAGCATAATGAAAAACAAGATCCATGCTAAAACCTCCCATCGATTATTATCTAAATTTCGCCCCCCTAATAAACATTAACGGGGGGAACATTTCATGATTGTTAAAAATCTAAAGGATTGCTCCTATGGCAAAGTTTTAGATGGTACACTCCTCTGCGAACTTTTACATCCACGAAAAGGTCTAAAGATGAATTTTAGCCTGGCCCATGCAATCCTTCAAGTTGGAGAGGCTTCACTACCTCACCGTCTAAAGTCTGTGGAAGTCTATTATATCCTAGAGGGCAAAGGTCTAATGCATATCAATAACGAAGCAGAGATGGTCAAAGTAGGTGACACTATTTATATCCCACCTAAGGCCGTCCAATGCATCGAAAATATTGGCGATTCCATACTCTCCTTCCTATGCATAGTGTCACCTCCCTGGCAAAAGGAAGATGAAGAACTATGCTAAACTTATGACAGACCGAAAAAAAAAAAAACAACAGAATATTATATAAAAAGTGTAATCTAGTGTTTTGAGCCTGGACGGATCTTCCAGAAAAAGTTGAGGGAATGACAAAGATCCCGAGTTTAATAAATAGAAGTTTCTTTGGGGAGTTTTTATGATTTATAGGATAAAAGTAAAGCCTTTAACGCGGCTATGGACAGGTGATGAGCAAAGAAAGTCAGAAGTGCTTAGAGAAACGGGAATAATTGGTAGCTTGCGATGGTGGTACGAAGCACTTATAAGAAGTCTGGACGGTACTGCATGTGATCCAACTAACAACAGAAAAGAGAAGTGCGAAGGGAAAAATCATTGTGACGCTTGTGAATTATTCGGTTGCAGTGGATGGGCTAGAAAATTCAAATTAGATATCGAAGAATCAGATGATGAGGTTATTTTTAAGATCATTGAACTTAAAAAGATGGATGATATAGAGTTTGGATTATTAAACAAGACTTTCAAGATAATAGAAGATTATGGGGCTCTTGGGGGCAAACTTGCAGAAAATAGTTATGGCCTAATAAAGATAAAGGAAAATGATTTGGAAAAATTTCAGCCAAAGAAAAGTAAAATTAGAAAATATATTAAAAGAGGGGGATCCACTGTAGATAATCCAAATCTTAAAAGATTTGTTTTTATTAAAAAAGGTTTAAAGCTCCAATTCGTCAAAAAATTAAAAGGGGAATGCACTTTTTTAAAAGGAAAACCAGGAAAGGGTAAAAGATATTCGAGGAAGCTCTGGTAGTTTGGATCATGACGATCAATTGGGAGATCACCAGAGACTTTCATTCCGATTGTTTTAAAGCTTTGTGGTAGCTAGCCCGCGTTTTTTTTTTTGTTGATAGGACTTGTTCAGTATAAATTTGCTTTTTGTTCATGCAGGTTTTGGTCCGAGAAATTGTGTTGAATGCTAGTTCAAGATTGTAAAAAATGAACGGAGCGTTCCTGAAATTTAAAAGTAGTGATTGGAGAAGAGTTCACAAATTTTCTTTTGTGGGGGTTGTGCTTTTTTTGTTGTTTAGTCATGGAGGTAAGGTAGCAGCCTACTTCGGAGGTCTCAGCCTTGCAGTGGAAATGGTTTCAGGTTCAAGGCCAAAATGTACATAAACAATCTGCGCAGTGATGCAAAAATAAAAAGAATGAGTCAGTTCCCCACAGGGGACTTCCTAAAGAGATACTTCAACCCGAAATGGATTGGGGGTATGATGAAAGGCGGCTATGACGGTGCAAGGTACATGAATTCCTTGGTGGAGGACCTCTAGATGTGGCAAGTCACAAAATCCAGAACTTGTATCTGAGTCCACATGGACATGGTGAACAGCATCTACGTGAGGGACAGCTACGATATGGGTCTGAATAAATTTTTAGCACATCAGATCCTATGCAAGGGCTTCAATTGTTGCAAGGCTCATCAAAGCCATGCGTAAGGGATACTGGAGCCCATCAAACCAGGTAAAGGCATCCGTGGCCAACGAGTACATTAATATGGTGAACCAATACGGTGTGGTTTGCTGCCACCATACATGCGCAAACATCGTACTGAATCAGTGGATAGTCAGCCTGTCAACACTGAACAGTGCTGCAATTGAGAAGTTCAAACGTACAATGGCTGCTGCATGGGGAGAGGACCTGCCCCCTGGTGATACAAATGCATCATCAACCGATAGAAGTGGAGGACATTTAGGGTCAGAGACAGTATCACCCGGTGTGACCGGTTCCGTGGGTACCGGGAAATCTTCAAGGGCCTCAGGTTCAGGAGGAATTTCACAGTCTGCCTCAGAATCCGCATCATTCATTGAAAAGGGTAATGCAAAGGCCTATGAGGCGGCAGCATCAGCACAGGGCAATTCAGAGACAACCCAGATGCCCCATCTACGCACTCATTGGCATCATTGCAATAGTTGGTCTAATAGGTGCAGGTTACCTCTTGCCAATACTCACTTGAAGATTTTTATAAAGGCTTATGGTATTCTTGGAGGAAGCCTAACTCATCTACTGGAATTTGATGATAACAAAATCCAAGAAAACCTATTAGAATATTTGGGGGTGATCCATTCCTTTATCAGAACGCCTTTTCGCTCTCAGTGAAGAACTTGAATAATAATTAATTCGCTATAATGGAAGCCGTGAAGCTGAAAGACTCCCCTTGGAAAAATTATGAACGAAACAGCTCATAGCAGAGCAACTGTAGCAATATTACCCTCAATTTCCCTGGGGGGTGCTCCAGCTACTGATAGGTCTTCACAGGCGTTACTCTGAACCGTCCACACCCTGATAATCTATTTTTATCACGCTCCATTTATGCGACTTTCACTTCTAACACAATAAAAAGCATAAAACTAGAGTCCACCCGAGTAAAAAACTGAATTCAAGAGAGTCATATAATTTTCAAATGTAGATGAATAATTGTCTTCAAAAAAATTAAAAGAGAAAAAAATTATTTGCCCTTTTGGACGCTCTTAACATTGTTGATCGCATGGAAGATACTGCTTCGTTTGATGTAAATCAAGGTACCCGCTGCTATGATTAGCATTGCGATTAAAGCCAAATACGTTGATGATATTCCTGTGACGGGTTTATGTGGACTTGTATGTGAAGCTTTCTTAGGCGGTTGAGGTGTTGGGGCTGTAGCAGGAGCTGAAGTTGTTACAAATGGACTTGTCAACTGAGTTATACTTGGCTGCGCTCTGGGTGTTGAAATTACTGGAGTTGTTAGCTGAGTTAGTTGCGTTTCTTCAGTTTCTCTGGGTGTTGAAATTACTGGAGTTGTTGGTTGCGTTTCTTCAGTTTTAATTGGGATTGTTATCTGTTGGGTTTCTGCTCTGTTACCGTTCACATCAACGCCATAATAGTATATTGTGGCTGTTTTTTCGAGTTCTATTGGATTTATGTATTGGTGCCATGTTGAGCCATCTGTTGAATAAAAGATGCTGCCTTCTTCATTGATATCCATGTAGACCGTTGAGTCTTTTACTGTTACCATAATTTCTGGGGGTGTCACATCTTTGAAGTTTAATAGGTATTCAACAGGGTCTCCAGCCGCCAATAATTGACAATACTCTGGTTTTGTGAGTGTAGTTTCCTTTTTGATGCTGTATGCTTCTCGTAGTTTGGTGTAAAGCTCTTTTCCCGGGAATGCGCTTGTAATGTACCACATAGCCCAATACATTGTCCGGTAGTAATTATTGTTATAAGGTTGTATACTGGTTAGAATCTTCTTGTTATAGTCTATGAGGATCGCTTTGCCTGTATTTTTTAACGGATCCCATCTTATCGCTATACCCTGTGATGATGGTAATGCCGCTGTATCTCTAACACCTGTGGTATGGTATGTTCCTTTAGCAGCTGAAAGTCCAAGAACTTGCATTATAGCTTGTTCTTTGCAATGGGCTGGTACTCCAATGTATACATAATATTGTGTTCCTGTTAATGGCAGCCATGTTTTTATGAGATCTGCTATTACATATCCTTGTGTCAACCCTGAACCTGGACAGCCGCCTCCAATGGCTGCTAACCTGAAGTCATATGGCATGCCGATTGCCCATTGGTTTGCAAGGCTAACTATGTAATAATCTTGTTGAGCATAGCTTGGTATGTCGTACTTGTATGCTTCGTAGACTGCAAGAGATTTTGTCCAGCCTTCTGTTCCCTTGTTTCCTTCAAGGTTTTTGGCGCTGATATCGAAAACGTTATAATTTGTACCATTGTAGAGTACTGGTTTTATTTTCCCTTCAGAATCGATGAAAACTGCATATAAAGGCCCATCCGCAACCGTCGGTTTTTTCACGAAAACATACCAGAGTGGTGTCTGGGCACATCTTTTAAGGGAATAAATATTTTTTAACAGCATTCCTGTAGAATCTATCACACCGTCGATGGCTGCATAGGTTAATCCTAGGCTTTGTGAGTAACCGGCGGATGTTATGAGAAGATCTTCTCTGGTAAGTGGTGAGAGTCCAGCTTCTTTGAATGCTTGATTTGCTATTTCAACTGCTTTTTTCCCATTTTCGTAAAAGCTATTGTAATCGTTTGCTGGCATGACTGGAATGTCTGTCTTCATGGTTTCTAGAGATGGTAAACTGTTTATATATTCTTTGTCTATTCCTGTAGACCATAAATGTGAGAATTGTTCATCATTGATTGTGGCTACTTTCAGGATCTTGTAGAGAGAAGCTGGCTTGGTCGAAAGTAATGTGAGCAATTCTAGGTTATGTTTTAGTTCTGTGAGTGTTCCTCTAGGACCATTGTATTTTGCGTTGTCACTTATTGTCCAATAAACTAGTTTACCTGTTTTTGAATCTGCATCCCACCATATGTAGATGTTTTCATTTGGATCATTTGTATATGTTGATCTGAAGTTGTAGTAATTGCCGTTCCGTTTGAGTGGTGTGGAATCCATGAAGAACATAGGAACATCATCGTCGTCGCCGCCTACGGATGTTATTATATGATATGATGTTGTATCTGATTCAAGGGGATAATTTTGTATGAATTGTTTAGTCGCTGCATATGCACTTATAAGGCCATCGTTGATCGTACCAGTCCATGCTGCGATTTTCAGCATGTCTAATGGTGCTCCTGCTGTCCAAGCGCTTGCGATGGTTAGAATGTCGTATCCTAGTTCTCTGCTGGCGACTGTGAACTGTGCTTCTGTCATCTTTGCTATGTTAAATTTTTGCGTTTTTTCCCATCCTGATTCAAGTATTGTGTATTTTATTGCGTAAGTATTGTTGTTTTCTTTTTTGACGAATGTGAATTCAACCGGATCATTAGGTTTGTTTAGTTGGAGTATGTTTGAATATTGTAAAGGGATTTTGTCTTTTACGGTTTGTAGAGCGTCTTCTGTTGTTGAATTTTTATACTTCGATGGTCCTGCCGTGGTTATTAATAATGTATTTTGTGAATCTTGTAAGTCTAGTGTGTTTTGCGCGTCTGTTGCTATATTTTCTGTAATGTTTTGCAGATCAGATGCTGAGGCGTGTCCACTGAGTGCAATAGCTATTACTGATATCATCAGAAAGTGTATTATTCTTTTCTTAATTTTTCTCACCTCCCCAATCGAAATGCAATATTATGCATTTCGTATATTAACAAATAGAACTATAAAAAGTTAACGAAACAACTTCCAATCAAAAAATTTATATAATATAACATCAAAACCGGAAAGAGCGATTTCTAGACAATTAAAGATCTAAAATGAACACACAATTGAAAAAACCTTGAAGGAGAGAAAAATACTTTGATACACCCCCTTTTAAAGAAACTTGAAAGCAAAAGAAATGACGTCTATGCTATTAAATACAAAAACAAAGAGTTTATACTGAAAATTTACAAAAATGAAAATTGCAGAATCATAGAAGAAAGAAATCTCAAAAAATTAAAAAAACATGGATTAAACGTGCCTAAAATAATTAGCTCCCATAAAAACATCCTAATAATGGAATTTATAAATGGCAAAACAATAGGAGAAGAAATCTACACGCATACAAACTGGGTTGAAGACCTCGCAAAATGGCTATCAAAGCTCCATAACATAAAATACAATGGAAAGTCCATATTAAAGGGAGATTGCAACCTTAAAAATTTTATATTCACAAAGAAAGGAATATACGGGATTGATTTTGAAGATTCATTTTATGGAGATCCCATCCATGACCTGGGAGAAATATGCTTCTTCATAATAGACAGCACTTCAACCCTAAAAAGAGAAAGCAAACAAAGAATAGTTGAAAAGTTCATCCAAAAGTACCAAAAATACTCCCAAAAAGGAATAGACACTAAAAAACTGAAAAGGGCCATGGAAAGAGCAAAAGAAAAAGCAAAAAAAAGACGATCAAAAAAAATCCCTTTAAGAAAGGAATCTTCTCTTGTTATACTTTTACAGAAATGATAGCCTCTTTTATATTGCGAGTGGACAATCCCCTCTACGTGCAAAGTTTACTTCTTAGATTTGGGTATTTGCCAAATTTTTTATATTCTTGTACTTGCCTCATGAGCCATGTCACGATTTGTTTAGCGGTTAGGGGAAAAGTCTTAATTCATTTTTCACAAACCTGAAAACTTTCAATTCCTGGATGTTGATTGGTTCGTCATATGGGATTATTTCTTCGGAGAATAGAAACCTTGAACTGCCCCCAATTTCCATAGGGGGCTTTCTGCTTCAGCTATGGGATTCCATCTTCACAAGTGTAGTTTGGACCTTCCCTAGCCATAGATAAAGTCGCTTTTATCACACTCCATATATCTACAATTTAGCTTTTTATCTCCCTCCCTATAGAAGGGGAGACTTCCCCCAGCTATGAAGTTAAAATTGTCTAAAGTTAAACATCACTCAAAAAGGCTAACTAAAAATTCGTTTTTGATAATCTTTATGTTGTGGGGGGTTTCCTTTGTGTGGTAAAGTTTATATACCCATTATTTTATAAAGTTTTCTTGATATATTTTAAAGTGAACTTTAATAAGGGTGGTGTATATGAAACAAATAGTATTACTTCTGCTCTGTATCGGCATATTCTGCATGATGGGAACAGTATCCGCAGAAGAAAATACAACAAAAGCTCCAGAGATTCTCATAATAAGCTCCAGTCCAAACGAACTAGCCCTTATCAACAAAGTAGCAGAGGATCCATCAATCAAAGACAAAATAAACATAAGGGGAGAACCAGGAAGAACAGACAGCAACCTCACCTATGAAGTGAAAGGAGACATTATAATATTCGGAACAAGAAGCGGCCTTTCAGCACCAGTATGGGAAGCCTTAAAAGACAAGGTCGAAACAGCAAAAAATAATGGATCATATGTGATGATCTGCGTAGACCCATCATCACGCCAAGATTATGCTCCAATCCTACACCTACAAAATGTTGACACCAACGACACCCGCTACATTGAAACACTCAAATACTTAAACTACACATGCTATGAAAACTTAAAACGCCTTACTCTTTTCCTCGCAGTTTCGTTCTGCAACTACACAGCCGCAATAGAGCCGCCAATACAAAGACCACTATGGGGAATATACCATCCAGAAGCCCCTGAAATATTCAGCAACCTTACTAGTTATCTACAATGGTACAAGAACACAGGAAAATATAATGAAACTTCCCCAACAGTCGGTATAATTACCACAGAGTATACTGACATGGCAAGGGACGGACCCCTATTAGATGCCATTATAAGATCTTTTGAGGCAAAAAAAGCTAATGTAATAGCAGCAACATATACCTACCGAGACCCTAAATCACTGGAATACTTTCTATTAGATGGTAAACCCATAATAGATGTTGCAATAGTAATCTCAAGAGGTGGACTGCTCAATTCACGGAATTGGACCCAAGGCATTGAAGACCTTAAGAAACTTAATGTAACAGTCATCAATGGTATCCGCCTATTCTCGCCTAATATGACAGTACAAGACTGGGAAAACAACATACAAGGCGTTCCATCAAGTGAACTTTACCAACTTGCATTCGCAGAAATGGATGGGATAATAGAACCCATAGTGATAAGTGCAAAGGAAACAGATCCCCAAACAGGGATCATTTACAATAAACCAATAGAATATCAGATAGAATGGTTAGTGGACAGGGCATTATCATGGGCAGAACTCAAGAAGACCCCAAATAACCTCAAAAAGATAATAATAACCTACTATAGTGAAGGTGGCGGTAAAGCGAATATTGGTGCTGACATTGACTACTACTTGAACGCCCCGGCAAGCTTGAAAAGATTACTAGAAGCCATGAAGGAAAGAGGATACTACCTTGGCAAAGAACTATTACCATCTGAGGATAAACTAGCAAAGTTAATGGCAGAAATAGGCAGCAACATCGGCACATGGGCTCCTGGAGAACTAGAAAAAAGGGTTAAAGAAGGTCAAGTTATACTAATAAGTGAAGAAGAATACCTAAGATGGTTCAATGAACTCCCAGAAGACAAGAAAAAAGAAGTGATAGATGCTTGGGGACCTCCACCCGGACAGATCATGGTCTATACTAATGGCACAGGAAAGTATATTGTTATACCCATATTAGAGTTTGGTAACATATTACTTGCCCCGGAACCAGTATGGGGTTGGTTACAAGATAACAACACCTTATATAATACTGGTAAGTTGCCGCCAACACACCAACTACTCGCATTCTACTGGTGGATTAATAAAGTCTATAATGCAAGTGCAATACTTTCAATATTTAGTCTTGTGGAATTAATGCCAGGGAAACAGGCAGGACTTTCAGCAGAGGACTGGGGTGCAATACTATTACAAGACACTCCAATAATACACGTGCTGCCAATGGACGCCCCAGCCATATTCGACAAACGGAGAGCTAACATGCTAATCATAAACTTCATGACACCAGTACTCTTACCGGCAGGCCTCTACGGAAACCTAACAAGCTTATATGATAACATCAGATCCTATAGGGAAACAACAGACCCCACACTAAAGGAAGCATACAAAGAAGAAATCATTAACCAAACAAGAGGTCTAGGATTAGAATACTATCCAGAAACGAGCTTTGAAGAGTTTATTGACGAAGTCACAGCATATCTTGAGGATATCAAGGTCAGTTACATGCCATATGGTTCCCATACACTCGGTGTTGTCCCTGAAGGCGACCAACTAATACAGCTACTACAGGCCATGTTACCAGACAAGATTAACAAGGAAACATCAAGACGCCTACTCGAAGAAATGATATTCAATAATCTCACAGCCGAGGAGGCTCAATTCAAAATACTTGGCAATACAACACTTGAGATCACAGAATACCTAGAACTTGCAATAGATTACAAGCAAAGAATCCTAGAATCTAAGAATGAAATAACAAGCATACTTAATGCACTCGAGGGCGCATACATGACCCCAGGCCCCAGAGGCGACCCTATAAAGAACCCGGAAGCCCTACCCACCGGAAGAAACCCTTACCCATTCGATCCAAGAACCATACCAACAAAAGTTGCATGGGAAACTGGGAAAAAACTCGTAGACAAGTTCCTCGAAGAATATCTAGAAGAACATGGAGAATACCCGACAAAAGTCGCATATGTGTTATGGTCTTGTGAAACAATGCGGCACCAAGGAGTCATGGAATCAGAAATACTATACCTACTAGGCGTCAAACCAGTATGGGACACAAAGGGTAGAGTAAAAGATGTTGAACTCATAAGCGACCTTGGAAGGCCGCGCATCGACGTTATAATCATAACCTCCGGCCTCTACAGGGACCTTCACATGGACCTTATAAACCTCCTTGACAAGGCAATAAAACTTGCTGCAGCAGCCAATGATACCACCAATTATGTTAAAGTCAACTCCGAGAGAATCTATAAAAAACTCAAAACTGAAGGTTACAATGGATCAGAAGCCAGGAAACTTTCACTACTCAGAATATTCTCGGAAGAACCAGGAGCCTATTCACCAGGACTCCAAGAAGCCATACCAGCAAGCAACACATGGGAAGAAAGAATGCAACTTGCAGAATTTTACATTGAAAGAATGTCAGCCGCCTACAACACCGATACCTGGGGGGTGAAAATCCCAAGTGTCTTTGAAGAAAATCTTCGGGAAATAAAAGTTTCAATGTTCAGTAGAAGTTCAAACCTTTACGGCGCACTAGAACATCCAATGGTGGCAGCATACCTAGGCGGTCTTAGCCTCGCAATAGAAAAGGTTTCAGGGACACAACCATCAATGTATATAAGTAATCTCAGGGGCGAAGCGAAAATCGAAACATTCACACAATTCCTCAACAGAGACATTTTAAGCCGCTACTTCAACCCAACCTGGATAAAAGGTATGATGGAAAACGGCTATGATGGCGCCAGGTACATGGACTCCTTCATAGAAAACCTCTGGATGTGGCAAGTCACAAACCCCCGTCTCGTGAAGGGATCAACATGGGACCAGGTAACTAACATATACATAATGGACACCTATAATCTAGGTCTCAGTGATTTCTTCAATAATGCAAACCCTTATGCAAGAACTTCAATCATAGCACGACTGCTTGAAACAGCAAGGAAAGGCTACTGGAACCCCAAAAGTGATACTATAACATACCTAGCCAATGAATATATAAACATGGTAAACCAGTATGGTGTTGCCTGTTGTCACCATACTTGTGGCAATATCGTGTTTAATCAGTGGCTTGTGAGTGTTTCATCATTGAATTCTG
>LGEU01000168.1 GCA_001507955.1 Methanobacteriaceae archaeon 41_258
TTCTACTATTGTCATCTCTGGTTTTATTATGACCTCTACGAGGCGGCCATGCTTACGTGCTACTTCTTTTATTTCATCCTCTGAAAGATTCACACCTAGCAGTAGCCCTTCCTCCTCCAATTCTTTGACCACTTTGTCTAGGGTCTTTTTATCTGGTCCTGAGATCCAATGGGAGTGTATGCCACTCACTGACTCATAGACTTTTTCAAGGGAGCTTCGGCGATGAGCATCCTCCTCAAGACTCTTTAAAAACTTTTCTAATTGTCCTCTTTCCGAAACTTCGACTTTCCGTATGAGCGGTTGTTTAAATTCTGGGAGATGATATTCTATGTCCTCGATGGTGCAACCATTCCCTATTATGATCTCTGTTTCTCTTTCTATGTCCTTGACTTCATGCTTTACCGTTATCTTCACCATTGTGGGTTCCATAGCTGCAAAATAAATATCTTCTCCTCCACTTACCTCTGGGGATATGACACGGTTAGCCCCAGCCCTGTATAATCTTTTTATGTTCTCCTTTTTACTGGCTCTTGAAACTATCCATACATCAGGGTTAAGTTCTCTTGAAGTGAGAGTGATGAAAAGGTTATCCACATCATCGCCAGTTGTTATGATGATACCCCTCGCCCTCGTAATCCCTGCATTCTTTAATAGTTCCTCATCTGTAGCATCCCCAGGGATTGCAAGGATATTAGGATCCTCCCACAATTCCCTTTCAACGAGTGTTCTATTCTTTTCGATTATGATAACCTTTTGCTTCCTTTTTTTCAATTCTTTAAATGTGGCTGATCCGACCCTGCCAAAGCCACATAATATAAAATGATTTTTCATGGTCTTCATTATCCTAAGGATCTTTGCACCAGAAATTGCTTCTTCTAATGTCATGGCAACCACCGCTACACCGATACTAAAAACATATGCTATAAGGCCCACACCACCGAGTGCGAGGGTCACGCTGAAAAGTTTTTGGCCAATTGTATGGGGTACAATGTCTCCATAGCCTACAGTCGCGAGGGTGACTATGGTAAAATAGATGGCATCATATAAGTTGAGGCCCATAATCCAAATAGAACCGATAACACCATATATGAGTAATATGATAAGTGCTAATAGTGCATAATAGAATATGGATGGTGGCACAGTTTGTATGTATTCGACAGCCGATTCCCATCGTGAAATCGTATGTTTTTGTGGGGGCATGGGACAAAACCTCAAATGAAAAATTTAATCCTCTTTAAGACTAATATTACCATTAGATAATATATCCCTTTTGGGTGCTGATAAATATGAGGCCTATTGACATGATGGTTGCGGATTTAAATGCAGAATATCTTGGGATTCCTAGGCTCTCATTAATGGAGAATGCTGGGAAGATGGTTGCCCAGGAAATAAATAGGCTAGTAGATAGTGGACGCGTAACAATCTTTGCAGGTACTGGGGGTAATGGGGGGGACGGTTTCGTGGCTGCACGTCACCTTCTAAACATAGGCTTTAAGGTGGAGGTTATATTGTTAGCTCACCCTTCAAGGATAAGATCAAAAGAGGCTAAAAAGAACTGGGAAGTCCTAGAAAAGATGGAAGTCTCCCCAGTACCTTTGGAACTTAA
The DNA here is from genome assembly GCA_001507955.1 of Methanobacteriaceae archaeon 41_258. Lineage (GTDB taxonomy): Archaea > Methanobacteriota > Methanobacteria > Methanobacteriales > DSM-23052 > Methanothermobacter_A. The sequence goes on from LGEU01000168.1 coordinate 1,607, forward strand.
AATAATCAAGGATTCATCCCAACTTAAACCACTAAATACGGATGTGGTAGTTGATGCTATCCTAGGCACAGGAATAAAGGGGAGGCTAAGAGAGCCTATAAGATCAGCTATAAGACTCATAAACGGATCAGACGCGCTTAAAGTCGCGGTTGACATTCCGAGTGGTGTTGAACCAGAAACTGGGGAGGTGGTGGATGTTGCGGTTGAAGCAGATTATACAGTGACATTCCATAGGATGAAAGATGGTTTAAGAACGGCGGATCCCACCTTTACAGGGGAGATAATAGTATCTGATATAGGGATACCCCTCATGTGTGAAATATTCACAGGACCGGGGGATCTTCTAAGATTATCCAAAAGGAAAAGCTCAAGTCATAAAGGAGAAAATGGGAGAATACTGATAATAGGAGGAAGCGCTAAATA
>LGEU01000169.1 GCA_001507955.1 Methanobacteriaceae archaeon 41_258
ACCTGGAATGCGGATGGCCAGGGTACATGTCAGGATTGGCCAATTTAACAAAAGCTAACCTGCCAAGAGGCTCAAACTCCCCATTAGCTATTGTGAAATTGTGTGATGAAAGTCGCAGTTTTTTCCTTGATTGACCGCCAAAAAAAGCTTGAAGATTAATGTCTTATTTCTTTCAAATTTTTTTTGAAATTTTAAAAAATATTGAGTAACTATATATAATAAAACTGACAAATTTAATTTTTGGATATTCTAGGAGGTGTATCATTTGTGAATATCCGCAAGATTATAGGCGACGCTAAGTACCCGGCATAGAATCAGAGGAAATCAAGTGTATTTCTACCCGTAAACTCATCCGCCCCATCAGAGGGAGGACTCCTATCAGCAACCTTACTAGTAATAGTGGTCCTAGTTAATCCCATTATTTCTCGTTATTAGATACACTTTCAAGGTCCTAAACTACAACACCAGTTAATGAGCTTCTAGAGTTGGGCTATGAGGGGATATTCATTGATTGGACTTAAAGTTTCAATCTTCATCAATTACCGGGTCGTTCTTCATGATCTTATTTCCTATTCTCTGATAAAATATTTTCCCATCCCCCAAAGGATGGAATAGAGGGTGATGATATGGAGGATATTGTTAAAATAGATGATATAGACAAGAAGATACTTCATCTCCTTAACAAGGATGGGCGGATGTCCTATAGGGAGATTTCAAGGAAGCTCGGAGTATCAGTAGGCACAGTCCACAATAGGGTGGATAAACTCATGAAAAATGGGGTGATAAAAAGATTCGTCCCTGTGATAGACCATTCAAAACTTGGCTACAAATTAACGGCTATCATAGGTGTTAAAGTAAAAGGTGGTGTTCTGAGAAACTGGGAGGAAAGAACAGCATATCACAAAAACGTCCTAGCAATCTATGATGTTACAGGAGAATTCGACGCCATATTAATAGGGAAATTCAGGGACACCAGCGAACTTGACAAGTTTATAAAAGGCCTTCTAAGGGAGAACGATGTTCAAAGGACATATACCCAAACAGTTTTAAATATTGTGAAAGAGGATATGACATCCTCCCAGATGCTATAATTGACCATAGATGGTGTGGTTTATGACAATAATCTATTCTCCCTCCTATGATCTTCATAATATGGAGTTACATGTGGAAAATAAAAAAAGAACAGATGCTATCATGGAATCACTCAGCGTTCTAGACCCTAAAATAGTGGAACCTAAAATGGCGAGTCCCACCGATATCCTAAAAGTTCATACTCAATCTCATCTAGATTATGTGAAAGGATTCGCAGAAAGAGGTGGAGGTTATCTTGACTATGACACTTATATGACAAGCGAAAGTTACAATGTCGCGCTTCTAGCTGCTGGAGGCGCTATCACAGCATCAGAGATAGTCTCGGAGGATGGTGGCTGGGCTTATTCAGTCGCAAGGCCGCCAGGACATCACGCCACTAGGGATAGGGCTATGGGCTTCTGCATATTTAACAATATGGCAATAGCCATCGAACATCTTAGGGAAAAAGGATTAGATCATTTCCTTATAATAGACTTTGACGTGCATTATGGCAATGGAACAGCAGACATATTCTATGATGACCCCAATGTAATGTATATTTCCATACACCAGGACCCTAGGACATTATACCCTGGCACGGGATTCATAGATGAGATGGGTGCTGGTGATGGTATGGGTTACACTATGAATATTCCCATGCCACCAGGTTCAAATACCAGTGATTACATATGGATACTATCGAGGATATTGGAGCCTGTGAAGGATGAATTCAAGCCAAGCATGGTCTTTTTAGAAGCCGGTTTTGACGCTCACAAGGATGACCCCCTTGCTAATATGATGATTGACGAAGAATTTTATACTTGGATGGGATCATACATGAGCAATGAAAGGGTAGTTGCAGTCCTTGAAGGAGGATATAACCTAAAAGCCCTTGCAAATTCAAATTTAAAATTTGTTAAATCACTAATGGGGCTTGAAAATCCAATAGA